>CAZISK010000724.1:0-4719 GCA_964541355.1 uncultured Candidatus Obscuribacterales bacterium | reverse complement strand
CAGATTGGACAATCGGGTCGCCCTCGTCTGCAGGATCACTGGTGGTGAATTCAGTCAACTGAAACCAATCAGGAAGTGGAGACCTGTTGCTACGAGTTTGATACGTTGCTAGCAAAAGGTCAGACGGATTGGAGATTGAATTTCGCAGTCTGCAATCCGAAGGCTGGCACAATGTCGGCGCCTCCAATCCAAAGCTTGGCTGCTGCGAACTCGGCCTACATTTCATTTCCTGACAATCAAATAAGCACGAATCTTATGGACATTCGGCAGACACCCCTTACTAGCGATCATAGAGATGCTCGCGCCACATTCATTTGTGCAAGCGTGGACTGAACCGATAAAACTTAGACCATCTTTAATCCATACAGTCTATAGAATTGGCTACCGTCTTGAGGGTCCTCAAGGCGGTTCGACCGGGTAACATGATCGGTGTGTATTATGATTGGTGATGGAACCATTCAGTTCGATCCATACTACCTGCATGCCTGTCGTTTAAGAGTGTCCAATTCTGTCACAGCGGGCCGTCAGGTTGGAGGCAACGATGAAAACAGAATGTACCCAGCAATCTACATTGTTCGATTACAGGTTGAACCGTACCGAGTTGCTTGAGGTCGCGAACAAATACCGGCAAAGCTATGCCGATGCTAAGCCCTACCCGCACGTTGTGCTGGACGAAATTTTTCCTGATCATGTGCTTGACGCTATTATTCGCGAGTATCCGTCTCCTTCGGAGATCGATTGGATCACGTACGATAGTGACTATCAATTCAAACTTGCCTCACACTTCGTAGAACAGTTTGGCTCGAATACGCGTTTTTTCATGCACCTATTGATGTCACCAGTGTTCGTTGAATTTCTTGAAACGTTGACTGGTATCGGCAATCTGACTAGCGATCCAATGTTCGGTGGAGGCGGATTGCACCGGGTACTGCGAGGCGGATACCTCAACATACACGCTGATTTCAACCGACACCCTCGTACGCAGCTCGACAGACGGTTAAATGTGCTTCTATATTTGAACAAGGATTGGCCCGAAGAATATGGGGGACATCTGGAGTTGTGGGATCGCGAAATGACGACCGCCGTCAAGCGGATTCTCCCGTTGCACAACCGGCTGATTATTTTCTCGACGGATTCCTACTCATATCATGGACACCCAGAACCGTTGCAATGCCCAGAGGGGGTCTCGAGGCGTTCCATAGCGCTCTATTACTACAGCAACGGTCGTCCCGAGCAGGAGTGTGATTCTGCACCCGCTAGCCACTCGACACTGTATCAGAAAAGACCAAGTGATCGAACCAGACTAAAGCGGCTGATCTCTTGTATTGCACCACCTATTTTTGTCAACTTCAGTCGCAACCTCCGCATGGTTCTATTCGGAAGAAGTAAATCTGGTCGTGTAAATGCGCTGAAGAACATCATAGTCCCAGTTCTGCCGCCGATCGTTTGTGACATCATCAAAAAGGCATGTAACATACGCTCGGATTGAGCGTTCTTCGAATATCGCGATGGCGCAAATTAGACAGATCGGGTCGTTTAGAGGACTTAAATTCATCACTGTTGCCGAAAAACAGGACAGCCATTATCGAGCTGTCGGGTGATTTTCGCTTCCGGGTATATTACAGATCGCGCGATTATGCACCACTGAGAGAATTGCCATGTCTGAGGCGGCTGTTGCGGTGGAGTCTTCAGTCATGTTGTTCGAGTCTTCAGTCGCGGAACTTCGTGCAGGGAGGCGCCGCTTATGAGGATCGTCCATGTCTGACGAAGATCGACTTACTAAGTTGGAGGAGGATCTCGCCGCGATCAAGCAGCGCAACGCGCGTGTGACGGCGGAAAAAGCGTGGGAGCGCAGCCCGACGAGGATTGCTTTGATCTGCGCGATAACCTATCTTTGCGCCGCGCTATTACTATTGATGCTCGGAGCCAAACGCATCTGGTTGGATGCTCTGGTTCCGACTCTCGGATTCTTTCTGTCCTCGCTATCGGTGCCTATCGTAAAAGACTGGTGGATCTCGAGGAAAGGACTAAGCTAAAGCCTCTTCCAGCTTGGACATAAAGTTGGCTCGATCGCTTCGGAAGAAGGCATACGGCTCTTCGCCGAATTTCTGCTCCAGTCCGGCAAGCTTCACCTGGTTGAGGGCGCATAATTCGAAGAATTCACGTCCCTCTTCCAGCGTCATGTCTGCCAGGATGTTTGCCACCATGCGTGGTGGTTGAAAATGATGGTAGTCGATCGGAGTAGTCCAGGAGCCTCCCCAGACGTTGAAGCCGTTGTCCGCGAACAAGTTGACCAGTGGCTCGACCATGCCAGGCTTTTGATTGTGCCGGTTAACGAACTGCCAGCCGGCGGGGGGCGAAATTCGTGCGGTGCCCTCGTTTTCGTTGAAGCGAAGGAAGGGATTTTGCAATGGGTTGATGTCGATGGCAAGACCGTAGCCATGCATGGAGACGGTCGTACTGCCTGCAATCGGACGAAAGTTGAAGCAGGAGCTGTTGTTGTCCGCCATGGACAGATCGTCATCGCCTTTATAGTGATGCAATGAGCGCGCCCGATGAATTGGAAAGCGCATCTCGAGCAGTTGCTGGAATATACGTGATACCCTGTCAGCAACAGCGTCGAATACGATAATCTCGCCGTCGCGACGAACAACGCCTTCGAAATCGATGAATTCTATTGGAACCCGAGCCAGGCGATCGATGTGTACCGGGCAGTCCGGGCGCCAGATCTGGGTGGCTCGCATGTGAATGCCAAGCTGTTCCGGAATTTGAAATGTGCTTGTAGTCATAAACTGGTCCATTGTTGGTGCAGAGTGATTTTAGTAAATCTGTCTGATTATATAAATTGGTCTTCCTCTGCTTTCATCAACTATGAGGTACAGGTATTCTCCCATGATTCCAGTGCAAATCAATTGTGAACCACCTACTATCAAAATAGCCACCATAAATGGTGCCCACTCTTTGACTGCGTCAGGAATGACAATCCATAGAATGGCGCAGACAAAACCCAGCAAGACAAAAAACGTACCAAGATACAGTCCCAATCTCACAGGAAAAATTGAGAAGCCTATTATTCCAGCGAGCGCCAGTTGAAACGAGGCTTTGAAAGTGAAGCTCCTCGTCCCGGCAAAGCGTGCCTCACGCTCATACTCGATGATAGTCTGCTTGAATCCGACCCACGTGGCCAGCCCTCTCACGTACCTTCTGTGCTCTTTGAGTTTTTTCAGTTCGTTGACTACGACTCTATCCATTAAGCGAAAATCGCCGACATCAACCGGTATGTTGATTGTGGAAATCTGAGTCATCAGGCGATAATAGATGGCGGCTTGAAGCTTGGTTCGTGCGCTCTCACCATGTCGAGCGATGCGTCTGGCGTGGACCATGTCTGCGCCGGCCTGCCACTTTTCTATTAGTTGAGGAAAGACCTCCGGTGGATCTTGCAAATCGCCGTCGATAATAATGAGTGCATCTCCGGTAGAATGGTCGATACCGGCGGTGATGGCAGTCTGATGTCCGAAATTGCGGCTAAAATCGATAATCTTGATGTTGCTGTCTTTCGCCTTTTCATCTTTCAATAGCTGGAGCGTGTTATCGACACTTCCATCGTTGATGAAAATCAACTCGTATCGGCACTTCAATTTTGTAGTGATAACTTCGCGAACTCGCCGAACACATTCCGCGACGCCGTGCTCTTCGTTGAACATCGGAATAACAACGCTCAACAGATAATTCGTGCGGTCGCTTTGTTCGATCATAGAAAGTTATTGGTCACGGTCGCCAAAAAATTGCAAACTAAGTGTACACGAGTATAGGTCTTGGCGACCTCGCTCAATCAAGCCGTAGGACAACCTTTTGTTTGAGCCTGACTAAGAATTACAGTGGCCGGTGTTAGTCGAATTCCGCCAGAGTGTTAGCGGGAAGGCAGACCCAGAACGTGCTGCCGGTGGCTCCCTGGCTATCGACGCCGATCGTTCCGCCGTGTGCTTCGACGATTGATTTACTGATTGCAAGACCGAGACCGACGCCGCCTTTCTCGCTCCAATCGCCCTCGCTGACTTGTTGGAATCTTTCGAAGATTGCCTTCTGATACTTGGTAGGAATGCCGCGTCCGGAGTCTTTCACTTTGAGAATGACGCTGTCTCCGTTAAATTCGGCGGATAAAACGACCGTGGCTCCTTTGGGTGAGTACTTGATGGCATTAGCTACGATATTGACGAGCACTCGAACGAGGCGGTCTTTGTCGGCGTAGAGCTGCAGATTCGATTTGATCACCGAGAGCTGGACACGCTGTTGCAGAGCCAATCCGCTCAATGAACCGACGGCAGCATCGAAGAGATCTTGTACGTCGATAAGCTGTCTGCGCATGACTAGCTTTCCGCTTACAAGCATCTCGGCATCGAGCAGTTCGTTGATCAGTCGGGTGAGCCGGGTCAGATCTGACTCGACGCTGGTGATTCTTTCGCGCGCCTTGTCCGGAATATCGCCGAAAGCGCCTGCGGAGAGCAAGGTCAGAAGTCCCTGCACGGAGGTGAGAGGACTGCGCAGATCGTGACTGACTACGCTCAAGAGATCGAGCACTGTTCTGTTGTTCTTTCCGGAGCTGCCGTCGTCTTCAGACATGAGAGCCCGAATGAGCGCGTGAGCTCCCTTATGATGCGAGCTGCAGGCCATATCCACCGAGGTTGTGCCGTCCGGATACTCGCGCCCTTCAGGCACCAG
>CAZISK010000723.1:0-4730 GCA_964541355.1 uncultured Candidatus Obscuribacterales bacterium | reverse complement strand
GTCTCATGCTCGCATTCCCTGTGGAATCATTTTGCCAGGACTCATCGGTTAGCAACGCGCAACGCAGTGCCGCCACTGATAATCCTTTCGTCGCAGCCGATAGTCTGACCGCACGTGCATTTGACCTCGCCTGCGACATCTTTAAGCAAGCAGGACGCGTCCGTTATTCCCACAACCAAGTGCCGGCCGCTCAGCAGATCGTTCGAGAGACCGATGGCTCGTTCGACGCGATCACCGATTGTTCCGGTTTTATAAGTTATCTTGTTCATGCAGTCTCTCCTCCGCACTATAGACTGGTTCGCGAGAGACAGCCGGAACATGCTTATCCTCAAGCAAAAACTTGGGCGCGCTTTTTCGACTCATTGTTGGACCAGCCACAAAGTGGTTGGCAGTGCATTACCAGTTATCGCGACCTGAAGCCTGGTGATATCATCGCCTGGCTCAAAGCTCCGGACGCAAAGGACCATGAAAAGAACAGCAATACCGGACATGTGATGATGGTAGCCGAATCTCCAGGTCCGGCACAACAGGACGGATCAATGCGTTATGTCAGCGTTCGAGTCATCGACAGCTCTACGACTTATCATTTCCCGCCAGAGCAATTGCCACCAAATGCTCATCTGCAGCATCGTAACGGTCTCGGCATCGGCTATGTTCGAGTGTACCTGTCCGACAACGATGAGCCCATTGGTTACTGGGCAGGAACATACTGGGGCGGAGGCGACGAAGAGGTGACGGCTCCAAAATTCAGCCGCGTCGTGCGATTTGGTCGGATGGTCAACATGGATCGGTGAATCGATCAGCGCTTATATTTCGTGGATTTTCGTCAGCATTCGAATTGGCAAAGACTACTTTTGACAGAAACAGAGAAAGAAGGCAAGAATATGTGGAAAAACAAAAATCGCAGGTTTCTCTATGTCGGCAGTTTAGCTATAACCAGCTTGATTATCCTGTTCGAATTTACTGGCTTTGGAATCATTCCATCATTCGGACAATCTTCTCGAAAAATTGAAGTAGCAGTGTTGTCCGGAAAAGGAGTGGGGCCTTCAGCCAACAACCTTATGGACGTCCTGAATAACAGTGCTGACACGATCCATACGACAGTTCTAAATGGCGAAGACATTCGAGACGGAGCACTCAATAGTTTTGACGTGTTCATCGTTCCTGGTGGATCCGGAAAAAAAGAGTCGCAGAACTTATCGAGAATAGGCGCACTCGAGGTAAAACGCTTCATCAACGGTGGTGGTTGCTATCTCGGCATCTGCGCAGGCTGTTACCTGGCCTCGAATGAACCGGACTTTCTCGGTCTCCTACCGGTGGGAATTCGCGACAGGCAGCACTGGTTCAGAGGGATGACTACTTTACCGATTGAGTTTACTTCAGCCGGTGAAGACGTATTCGGAATCACCGAGACCACTGCGGAAATTGTCTATCACAACGGACCCGTGCTCGATTGCCGGCCGATCCTTGACGATCCGCAATTGCGCAAAGACCTTGTTCCGCTTGCCTTTTTTCGTGGAGAAATTGTAGGTCGCGGTGGTGAGGTCGGCGTCATGAACGGTTCACCAGCTATGGTGCTTACCCGGTATGGAAAAGGACTTGTACTCGGAATAAGCCCACATCCGGAAAAAACCCCACCACTTCATAAAATCATTCCTCATGCTCTTCGGTGGTTGAAAAACAATGTGGGACATTAGATTCCCATCGCCATGGTTCTCGGACGAAGGTATGGTTGGTAGGTCACGCTTTCTCCGTTGAGATGCATCAGAACAGCTGTGGTTTTTGAGGAGATGTTTTGCTGCAGCGCTGCTTCAATCTGCACTGGACGGCTGGATACCAGCAAGTAGGACATCGACGAAATGTTCCTGCCTATCATCAATCAGGAGGATAAACTCATCATCTTGCGCTCGTTGATCAACTGTTATCTTAGTTGCGCCACTGTCGTTCGCCCCGTTGACGATGGTGATGTGATAAACGGTCTCCCTGTGCCTGTAGTGAATTTTGTATTGTTTCCATCCAGAAGGTATACAGGGAGCAAAGCTCAATTTGTTGACTTCGAGCTTCAGTCCGAGCAAAGACTCTACTATCAAGCGATACATCCATCCGGATGAGCCGGTGTACCAGGTCCAGCCACCACGGCCGGTGTGCGGTGCAACGGCATACACGTCTGCTGCCACCACATAGGGCTCGACTTTATAGGTCTCTATCTTCTCCGGAGAGTTGCTATGCATGATTGGATTAATCATCCGAAAAAGATCCCAAGCACGTTCATTATCGCCCAGAGCAGCAAGAGCCATTGCTGTCCAGATTGCTCCATGCGTGTACTGCCCCCCGTTTTCACGCACACCAGGCACATATCCTTTTATATAACCAGGATCCAGCTCTGATTTGTCGAACGGTGGATCCAGTAACTGAATCAGGGCATCGTCCTCTCGAACAAGGCGCTCGAGCACTGCCTCCATGGCCTGCCGCGAGCGCTCGACGGAGCCGGCTCCCGACAGAACAGACCAACTTTGCGAGATAGAATCAATTTGACACTCCTCATTAGTCGCTGAGCCCAGTGGACTACCATCGTCGAAGTAGGCGCGACGATACCACTGTCCGTCCCAACCATTTGTCTCAATGTTCTTTTTCAAGCGCTCCATTTCGACGTGGCAGAGTGAGACGAAGTCGTCGTCGCCACGCAAGCGGGAGATTTCTGTGAAACGAGCCAGGACAGCATAGAGGAAGAATCCCAGCCAAACACTTTCACCCTTCCCTTCCTTGCCGATCAGGTTCATGCCATCGTTCCAATCACAGGAACCGATTAGCGGCAGGCCATGCTCGCCGTAATTGAACGCCCTCCGGATAGCACGTACACAGTGTTCATACAAACTGCCCGCTTGCTCGGATCGAGTGGGTAGGTCATAGTAAGAGTCATCCTCTGGATTGACCTGACGACCTTGAAGGTAGTGAATCTGTTCATCTAAAACGCCACTGTCGCCGGTGCTGAGTACATAACGGCACAGCGCTAGAGGCAGCCAGAGATAATCGTCCGAACAGTGCGTTCGCACGCCGCGTCCAACCGGCGGATGCCACCAGTGTTGAACGTCGCCTTCCTGAAACTGGCGTGACGCGCTGCGTAGCAAGTGCTCGCGCATCAGTTGCGGTTGCGCGTGAATGAGCGCCATAGTATCTTGCAACTGGTCGCGAAACCCGAACGCTCCTCCTGATTGGTAAAAACCGCTTCTAGCCCACATTCGGCAGGCAATGGTCTGGTATAACAGCCAACCATTTACCAGCATGTTCACAGACGGGTCCGGCGTATCGACGTTAACTGCTCCTAGCGTATGCTTCCAATATTCGCACAGTGCCTCGAATGTATCGCGCTTTGCGCCTGAACCTCTCATGCGCTGCACGAGGCTGCTGGCATCGTCGGCATCCCGTCCGACGCCCAGCCGGAAAGTCACTTCGCGCTCCTGACCGTCGGCGAGGTCAAATGAAACTTGCATAGCGCCGCAAGGATCGATCGCAGCACCGACTTTGCCGGAGAGGCGAGTGTTGCGCATGGCGGAAGGATTGCTCAGCGTGCCGTTGCGACCGATGAACTCAGCTCTATCGCCGGTAAGGGTTCGAGATGGATCGTCTACGTCCAGGAAAGCTACAAGATTGGCGAACTCGCTGTTGTAGCAATTACGAGCAAACAACGCTCCGGTTTTGGCATCAATCTCGGTGACCACGTGCATGGCAGATTTAGAACGCAGATCTCCGAGCAACCATTCGACGTAACCGGTGACAGATAAGCGACGTGCGCGTCCTGAGGTGTTGCGCACCTTGAGCGCCGATATCTTCACCGGAGCATCTTTTGCTACGTGCACCCAGAGCTCCGAAACGATTCCGTCTTCGGTATGTTCGAAGACGCTGTATCCGAATCCGTGTCGGCTGATGTAGTATGAATCTTCTCCGCGAACCGGCAAGGGAGCGGGTGACCAAACGCGTCCGCTCTCTTCATCGCGCAGGTAGAAGACTTCACCGGTGGCATCACAAATTGGGTCATTGTACCAGGGTGTCAGACGAAATTCGTGGGCGTTTTCATACCAGGTGTAGGACAGTCCGTTCTCCGAGATCACCGTGCCAAAATGAGGGTTGGCCAGAACGTTGACCCAGGGAGCTGGGGTGGATTGTCCAGCTGCGGTTGTTATTACATATTCGCGGCCGTCGGGAGTGAATCCGCCTAATCCATTAAATAGAATAAGCTCTCGCCACGGACATTCTGAAACTGGTGTGGCGCGACTGGTCTTGCTCTGTATTAGACGTGGTACTCGCGCATCTCGAATTCGCCTGCCTAGCTGCTCGGAAAGCGTACCCCTTTTGTCGGTTACGATAGCGCGCGCCACCGATTGAAAGAGAATGCGATCTTCAGAAGATATCTGCTCAGCCGGTCGGACAAAAATGCCACCAGGACGGTCCACGACATTAGCCTCGATACCGGCGGCAATCAGCGCCATTATCTGGTCCTGGAGAAGCTGTCGATAACCGGCACGATCCTCGTTCCAGATCACCAGATCTACTGTGAGGCCTTTCAACCGCCAGTAGGCATGCGCTTGTACGAGCTGCCGAACCAGATCGAGATTGGCCTGATCGTCGATCTGTAAAAGAACGATAGGCAAATCACCAGACACGGCATATCCCCATAGTCCGGACTGACCGCGACGATTCTTCAGAATAACGCTTGGGTCGGCACGCAATGC
>CAZISK010000722.1:0-4733 GCA_964541355.1 uncultured Candidatus Obscuribacterales bacterium | reverse complement strand
GTTGAGCCGCTCGGACGGTGCGTTATGCACTCCTGATCATGGCTAAAAATCTCTTTGAGGAGCTTGTCTTGATCGATCTGCTTGCGCATCATGTCATAGCACTTCCAGGCTTGATCCTCTGTCGATGCCAAGATCAGCCCCTGCTTCCGTGCCTTGGGATGATCAATAGCCATCACGCCCAGATCAAGGCCGCCTAAGATGCCCGATTTGTGCTGCTTTCGAGGCACAAATATGTCGCCATAGATGTGTTTCCGTCGACCGTCTTCGCGACGCATCCAGCCAAAGACGTCTCGTACAATCCTGCGCCAGAACGGCTCAAGGTGTATGTACTCGCCGGTCAGATCGCCGTGCGTGTGTGTGCAGTGCTCTTCAACCCACTTGCACCAGCGATCCGCTTCCTGCTCGTCGAAATAGTAAAGACTATCGTCAGGAGCGGTGTCCGTGGAGAAGCGCGTTAAGCTCTGCTCGTTCTGCTGCTTCTTTGTCACTTAATACCCTTGGTGCCTTCCAGCCGTTCCGCTTGCGGCTTTCCGCCGTCAGTCCGAACTGTGCCAACAACTTCAACAGTTTTTCCCACACAGCCTTCAACTGTTTGGCTTCATCCGTGGTGACATGATATCTGCTGTTCTTTGATTTTATCGATGTGCCTTTACCGCTTTCTATTATCGCGGTCAGTTTTACATGCCTGCTTACACAAATGCAAAGCTCTGCAAAAGACAACTCGTCAAGCTGGGTCAGGCTGCCCATTTGCGCACACAGCGGTGCGTATTTATTCCAGGTTGCTAGCGCTACAGGATCTCGCAGTACTCGATCTGGTATCGCCGGTAATTCCGCCGGCAAATCTGCACCAGGAAACGGAGAAATATTCTCCGAGAGGTTTTTCAGCGGTCTCTTGCCCGGATTTCCTCTTGCTTTCTTGCTGTCGTCGTCTTCTGGAACTGGTCCTCTTCTACCCATTTTATGCCACCGTATATGATACCATTATGCCTCTTGTTCTATATCTTCCGTATATCCCGCCTGTTGGAAACTTGCGCATCTTTTTTTTTGACACCCGGCGCTGAGTCAGCACAACATCTGCTGACTTGAGTATACTATGAGTTAGCACGAGTAGCCAACAGGATCGATAATTGCTAGTTATATGGTTCTTTCTGAGCTTTTCCGCAATCACTAGAGATTGAGAATCCAAGACTACGAACCATGAGGTCGTAAGTTCGAGTCTTACCGGGCAGGCCATCAAAACGGCTCAATCCAAGCGGTTCCGCGAAGAGGGAGCCGTTTTTTATTGGGGACTGGGACCACTAAAGGCGCTAAAAGTCGCCACTTTTTCTCAACAGTCAGGACTGCAGATGAAGTCATCAAAGCCGGAATCAAAGCCCACGCGGAAAGTGGCAGCACGAAAATCAACTCTCAAATCGATCATTGATCACACGCGGCATCTCAACGATCGCTGCCAATGCGCTGATGGACAGCCAATAGAAGAAGTAGTAACTCCTTACAGGTTGCGACGTGCACCATTTTCAAAAACTCACCCTGAGAAGGCGGTATTCTGGTTTTGGGAGAAGAACTGTGGTTTTGCTCCCGACGATTTCGCGGCAGGCTCTCATGTCGTCCCATGGTGGCGCTGTTCTGAAGGTCCAGATCATATTTGGAGCGAGCAGATCAATCTTTTTAGCCGATCAAATGGTTGTCCATTCTGCCAGAACGCAAAACTATCCTGTACCAACAATTTTTCAATCTTGTATCCGGAACTCGCGGAAGAATGGCATCCCACCTTGAACAAATACAAGGCATCACAGTTGCCTTATTCGGCAAAATACAAAGCATGGTGGCAGTGCAAATCTAATCAGGCCCATGTATGGCAGGCTACCGTTTCTGGGAGGAGTGTCCGCGGTCACGGCTGCCAGAAATGCAATACCGGGGAATCGATTGACCTTCGGGATTACCCGTCAGCACTTAAGTTATTCGACAAAAGAAAAAACAAAGGTATTGATCCGACTAATGTCCACCAAAGAACAAAAATTTGGTGGCATTGTAAAAATGGATCGGATCATCAATGGTACGAAGGCTTCAAGAAGAGCACTGGCAGCAAGAGCTGTCCGTTCTGCCGCGGAGACATGGCGTCGGTCACCAATAATCTATATACAATTCCGCATCTGGCAGAGGAATTTCACAAATCGAAAAATGGAAGTCTACGACCGGAAGATATCAATGTGGCTACGACCAAATCAATTTGGTGGAAATGCGCCAAGGGATCAGACCACGAATGGAAACAGAAAGTTAGTATCCGAGTGGGTTGGCAGTATGGTTGTCCCTTCTGCGCCAACAAGAAAGTATCAATCACTAATTCGCTAGCAACTCTGTTTCCAAAGGTCGCGCGAGAATGGCATCCAACAAAGAATGAGCATCTTAAACCATCTGAGGTTCTGGCTGGCTCTGCAATGGCTCCCTGGTGGCTGTGCCGCAGTTGTGGCAATGAGTGGAAACGAGCTATCTATCTAAGGACCAAAAGACAGTCCGGTTGTCCTGATTGTCGTGAAGAAAAGGAAGGTCTCCTTCGAAATAGACAGACCGGTCATTGGCTGAAGTCTACGTGTAAAATCTAGAACCCAGAGTCGGCAGGGCACTTCCGTGCCCAGTATGTCTCCGCTAAATTTGATTCGGAACCTTTCTCCGGCCCGCGGATGCCGTTCTGTGTGTGTCATAATCCACTCGCTCCGTTGCGCTGCAATTGTTTAAAACGAAGAGCGACCTCGCAGCCGAATCCTCTTGTCCTGAACGGCACTCCCGCGCTCTACGTGCGCGGCTTGACCTCAAAACATTTTATCTCTATGGACTCTCATTCGGCTGCTTGCTTCCTTCCCCGATACCACGCCAAACGCGGTTCAGGCTGTTAAATGGTTTGCTCATCAATCAGGAACGAGCGACACCAGCTTGTCGATGACGATTTCGCAAGCGGTATTGTAATCATATTCGAGACCGGTTCGAATGAGAGCAGGAACGTCCGTCAAAAACCGGCTGTCAGAAAGCTTTTCCTGCAAATTTAGTTCCAATTCCTTTCGACCGATTTTCCGACCGCCATGCTCCATGTACTTTAGGAAGCAGTCTATGATCTGCTTGGGGTCGCAATCACAATGGACTAGCGCATACCAGAGATCAAAAAGATCCCGCCCCTTCTTCCGTTGATATAGCGCTCTCACTTTAGTACCCAGCAATTCGTTTAGTGCGAATGTTCGTACCTGGGCATTGCCGGCGAACCAGGTTGATTGGACAGAGAAGGGCAGATCCTGATAGCCGAGCAAAGAACAATTCACAGGGAAGGCCAGTTGCAGCCGATATCGAACTGAGAGAGTTTCGGACGCATTGATATGCCAGGCGATTATGAATATGACAAAATCGATCAGCACACGAGTTTAATTTTTGCGTTCCTCCAACGATGCAAGACGCCCGCTGGTGATACACCAACGGAAGAGACGATTGGAGAGTTCGTTGACGAGCACCAAAAAAGACTGGCATATGACCGTTGGTGGGAATGACGGCGACTCTGGCGAGAGAAGCCTAAAACTGTTTTACCGCTTCGAATCTGAAACAGAGCCCGCCATGCCAATGCGCTTGAAAATTGAAATGAATACGAACGGTGTCTGGGAAGCCACCAGTTACGAAGACAACGACTCCATCGAGCTTCAAGCAATTCCGGGGAAATCAGTAAATGTCACTATGGACGACATCTATGAAGATGCTGGCCCCCCTTGAAGGAGATAACGTCTCTCTAAAGGTCAAAGAAAATGCAGACGATGCCTCGTACTCGTTGGAGGAAATTGCTGATTGGTAAGTTCTCTGGCTGTGATGCAAACGAGGATTCAGAGACGTCTTGCAGACCTTAGTTAGCACTGGTATCTTTCAATCCTGAAAATAGATCAAAATGACTACGAACAAGCGGAGAAATGGATGCGTGCAATTGGTATCGATATCGGAATCGAGAATGAAGATGCAGTATGGAACAAGATCGAGCATGTATAGCGCACGGGAAGTGATCCTAACAACATCATCGTCGAAGTAGTTCGATCGCTTCAAAAACAGTAATGGCGAAAAGATAAGGACCAGAATAGCCTTATGAGATTTTGGTTCTCGAGATAACGCACAGCTCGGAGGCAATATTGCTGGCCGGACGGAGCACCGTTCCG
Source organism: uncultured Candidatus Obscuribacterales bacterium (assembly GCA_964541355.1). Lineage (GTDB taxonomy): Bacteria > Cyanobacteriota > Vampirovibrionia > Obscuribacterales > Obscuribacteraceae > JADYXR01. Next base: position 552 of record CAZISK010000722.1, on the reverse strand, counting down.
CAAATACCTTGGTCATCTCGTAGCACTGGAGTGCCTGCTTTCAGCAGAGCAGGGCACATGGCAAAAGTCGAGCAACCCGCTGCCGGCCGGTCGCGATCCGCGTTGCATTCTTTACTACAGGAACCCAGGTCGCGCGCTTCCGCCAAAGTTCATGGGACCGGTGCTTGACGGCGAACGCTACGGATTTGAGCAAGAGAGTAAGCGCCTGTTGAATCAGTTCGGTTCTGCTAACGAATGTTTGGACGCTGATGAATCTTTGTATGTTGACGGCAAGCCAACTCCTTCCAAGCGGATTTTCGGCAGTGACTTTGAGCTCCTGTGGGGAAATTGGGCAACAGAAGTTAGTGAGCTTTGGTACTATGCCAAGAAGCACATAGCTGGACGGAAGGTCCTTAGAGGAGCTGGGAGAATATTCGAATTTGTGCAAAGGGGCTTTCATGTACGTCCTTGAACCAGAGATTGTCTATGCTTGCAGGAACCCAACGGTGGGCCTCGATGAACGGGGAAGACTTCACTCCAATGATCGGGCGGCGATTGAATTTCAAGACGGCT
>CAZISK010000721.1:0-4737 GCA_964541355.1 uncultured Candidatus Obscuribacterales bacterium | reverse complement strand
AAGGGTAAGGAGTAACAGGCGCGCTACTCCCGAAGTACCCATTATCTCAAAAAACTCAGGTTGCTGCTCCTGCCAGCTGTCGTTTTTTCTCGGAGGTTGCAGGAACTGTTGTCATAGTCACCTCTCCCGTGCTCTGTGGTAGCACCAGTGATGCCACCATGCCCGCGACGTACACGAGCGCCACGCATGAGCCAGCCATTGCATATGAGCCTCCGAAGATCGCAATCAGCTGTCCAGCCATGACTGCTGCTGTCGCTGCAAACAATCGTCCGAGTTGTACGCTGACACCAAATGCAGTGACGCGAATCTTGGCGTTAAACAACTCTGGGACATAGATCAGCAACGGCACAAACGGTGCTTCGGTGAAGAACCCGACGACGAAAACCCAGGCCAGCAGCTCTGGTCCATAGGACTTGACGGTGAGGAACATCGCAATGCAACTCACCAGCGCGCCTAAGTACGAGTAGAAGAATGACTTTTTGCGACCGAGCTTTTCGAAGAGTCCGCCGAGCGCGAGAGCCCCGATAATGGCGCCTACGTTGAGGATTACTGCGCAGGTGCTGCGCTCTGCAATGGCGTTGGTTCCCACCAATTGATTGACCCAGGCTGGAACCCATGAGAGGACTGCCCAATATCCGACAATGGCGGCTGTGGCAAGAGCCAGGACGCAGAAGGATTTGCTCCTGTTCTCCTGGTTGAAAACCGTCAAAATTGGCGCCACCTTGTCGAGTGCGCTTGATTCCACTCGCCTCTCAGATGCTTCCGTAAAGTGAGCCGAGTCTTTAAGCTTTAACCTAATGTAGATCGTCAGTAGCGCGGGGACCATGCCGACAAGGTACAGCGCACGCCAACCGAATCCGCCGAGACCATAGTTCAAACACGCCGTGAGCAGATATCCAAACCCGAACGCGGTGCACATTACTCCGGTCGCCCAGTATCGTCCTTTTCCCTTCCATGATTCAGCCAGGAAAACCGCTCCGACACTCAGTTCGCCACCGATACCGCAGCCAACGAAGAAGCGATAGATCGCCAGCTCAATAGTACTATGACTGGTGGCACATAACCCCGTACAGACTGCGTAAAGCAAAATTGTCAGAACCATTGTATTGACTCGTCCGATGCGATCGGCGATCAGTCCGAAAACCGCCGAACCGACCGTCCAGCCAACCATGAAGGCCGCAAGAACATAGGATGCTGCCACTCCCACTTCGGAGTGCGAGGTGGTATTGAGCAGCTCCGATAGCGTTGGGTATAGACACAGGACGAAAATAGATGCGTCCATACCGTCGAACAACATACCCATCCAGGTCGTGAACAGCACTCGCCACTCATATGGTGTGCGTGATTGAAGTTCTTGCAGCATAATCCGTCCTCACCAACGTGTATCTTCCATTTCGCTGCCGCAAGGTCGAATCGTAGGCTTAGGCAGCGATTGCGGCAATGGTGGATTTACCATGCGTGAAATGCGCTAGTATGTAGTTGGTCTCGAGATGCCGTTGCTACCTTAGATTTCAGGAGTCCTTAATGTTTTAGGGGAACATTGGCGACTTTGTTATAATCTGTATTACTATGGATATCGGACCACTTTCTCGTGTCCGGCGCACACTGAAAATCGAATATCGAAGTAAGCTTTTGCAAATCACCCCATGGGGGCGTTTAGATTCGACAGGGTTGTTGGGTCGTAGGTTGCAAGCCGAGGGTGCTGTTCCCTCGTAAATCAACAAGCAAAAAAAACATAAATGCCAATGATAACGTCATTGCCGGAAATTTCGGTCGCGTTCGCGCTGCCGCCTAACTTAAGTTAGTGTTTCCACTCACTGAGAGCTTGACTACCCGCTCTCTGTTGGGTCAACCACGGTGGTTGCTTATGGGCAAAGTTAGCGGTTGCTAGCTCATGTTAAGACATAATCGCGAACCCGGCTGGCCGTTCGGGCCTTTCTCAGCGGATCACGAATACTGGTAACTGGGGCAATACCGAACTAAGCTTGTAGTGACTTGCCTCTCGATTGCTTTGGACGCGAGTGCGATTCTCGCCGCCTCCACCATTTACTTTTCAAACAGGTTCAAACTGGCGAAGGCTCACGCTTTCGAGCATTCTCAATAAGGAGAATGTGCGCAGCTGTGGCCCCTTTTGTGGCCCGTCAAAATATTTTTTGGAACCGAAATCTCCCGGTTTTCGCTCGGGTTTTTCGGGCGAAGATCATGAGTCACTTTTAGTGTCTGCTTTCGGGCAGATCGATTTGAGAATAGTCCCTAGCCGTTCTGCAACTGCTTCCTTAACTTCGACAAGGCTCTCAATCACATTAGCTTTTGGTCCGGCTTCCAAGCAAAATTTTGCCCACTTTTTTTGGCTGCCGCGAGAACACCCCCATTCTTTTTGGAAGAATCTCTCCGTGACATCAAAGCTCATCTGCCTGCTCGTAAAAGCAATCTCGACTGCTTGCACAAGGGTTGTGGAATCAAGTGCCAGATATGTCTGCATGAGGTAAAGATCCCAGAGATCCCGAGCGCGCCAGCGTCCTTCACCGCGCTCGAACAGCCCATGAGCTTTCCAGCCGTACATTATCTCTACTGCACAACACAGCACACTTACTCCCTCGACCAGCCGACGATGAGGTGCGACTACTAACGGATCGCCTACAGCGATGTCGATCTGCAAAGGTTCAGGTCCGAGTTGATAGCGCACTCCCGGCGAAGGCGTTTCTTCCCAGGTGGTTTCCCTTGCCTCGATTGCAAATTTACTGGAATCTTCCAGTGAGCAAAGATCCTCTATGGCATCAGCCGCCTCGGAAAGCGAGCCAAGTCCCAGAAAGTCGAGATCTTTTACAGGACGCCGACCAGGAATCCATGTGTCGATCAGGAGCCCGCCTCGCAGGACAAGCGCATCTCGGTAGGCTGAACTTTCAAGGCGTCGCAGCCACTCACTCATTCGGCAGCGACTCACGATGAAAGCCACCCTCTGTCTAGATCGAGGTTGCTGTCATAGACTGTGAGTTCTCGTCGCTCCCCAGTCGTTGCGAACGAACCTTCTTTCAAATCCTTCAGGAGATCGGAAAAAAATTGCTCTGCAGCGCCTTTTCCAACTCTAGGAACCCGCAGCGTACGAAACGTTCCTCAATTCCCCCGCTCTCTTTTTTCTTTGCATTTCTCGATACATGTGCACCGTGACGAGTCGCTCTCTGTTGTAGCTCGCAAAGCTGTTCCGAACTGGATAGGCGCACGGAGACGTGGTATTCGAAATAGCAAGACGAAGGCAGTCCACGCGTATCGTCGTCGTTCTCAGGTACGCCTTCAGCCTCATAACTTGCTTCAATTTTGCGCCGGAGGACAGAAAAGAAGAGGAATGATTGTCAACGTATCACGCTTGGATTGCGCAGTTGATATTTCAATTGTCGTCGAGATTTCGATTTTTTGTCTCTAGGGAGAATCCTGAGTTCTTTGAACGTCTGGCGGATGGCTCATGAATAACACGCATTGGAACCTGCAAGGAAAGACTTTGAGCCATCTGTCCGATCACTGGTTCACAGCTGAGCTGCGACTGCGGAACATAGCTGTGCATTTCGAGTTGCCTTACCGAGCGGTTGCGCAGTCGCCTCGGCTGGCTTCGCTGCGAGACTTGCTGGTTTCGCTTTCGTCCCGAGCCCGGAAATTGAAAAGACTCGGCTTGACCGTTCTGCTACCATTCAACTCGCGACGGCGGCGAGTCTCTTTTTCACTTGCTGTACATCGAATCGCCGTCGCCCGAAATGGAACGAGCAGACCGAGTCAATGCCCTACAATTGTCGGTTCTTAAAACGATGACCTGCTTTTCGATAGCGGATATCTGCAGTGGATTTTGCTTGGCAGGATCTATTGAGCGGTTCTTAAGATGCTGTCGCAGTGCGCGATTCGGGATAAGAAGAGATTCCCTTTATCTTGCCTTATACACTTCGTGTATCGGCCTTCGGGAATTGGTTCCGCCTCATGGCCAATTTGGCGTGACTTTGACTCGATCGTCCGATAAGCTCAGAGCGACAGCATGAATCTGCATCTTGCCTTAGTCCGTAGAGACTGCAGCAGTAAGATTAGGTCCCTGTCGCTTTTGCTGCTGAGTAGAGGCTGGACGATATCTTAGGACATGTCATGAGCCTGTGTTTACAATAAGGTTAGCCTGAGCGCAGCATTCCCAAAACGAGAAAGGACCTCTGATGAGTGATGCGTTTGTTGGAATCGACATCGGCAAATTCAAGTTCGACGTTGCCGTTTTGACCGGGACTGGTACCGCCAAACACCGGGCGTTCTCTAACGACCAGGAGGGCTTCGAGAAGTTGATTGCCTGGCTCGTCTCCAAGGGCATCGAGGGCCCACACTTCTGCATGGAAGCCACCGGTAGGTATGGTGAAAAACTTGCATATTAACTCCACGGTCTAGGACACGGGGTGAGTGTGGTCAATCCGAACTGCATCAAGAACTACGGGCGGTCGAAGTTGAAGTTGAAGTGCACGAAGAATGACAAGATTGATGCCGTGTTGATTGCGACATATTGTCAGCGAGAGTCACCTTCGTTGTGGCAGCCACTTCCACCGGACGCCAAAGAGCTTCAGGAGATGACGCGCGAACTCAATCGCGCCAAGGAACTGTTGGCTCAAGAGAAAACCCGACTAAAAGCCGGCACACATCTTCCTGCGGTCTTATCGTCAATCGTGATTGGGGTCAAATTAAATGAGCTGCGGGGACAATTAAATTTGAGCTGTTGAC
>CAZISK010000720.1:0-4740 GCA_964541355.1 uncultured Candidatus Obscuribacterales bacterium | reverse complement strand
GATCAAGCCGCCATGACGCGCGTCGCACAGGGTCTGGAAGCGGCATCCGCACAAGGGATGGGTGAACATCTCGCCACACCCTCATGGATGAATGCAATGCGTTTCAGCCATAAGAACAAGTTCGGCGAAGTTATCCACCCACCTTCAGAAGAGACCGTTCGACAGTGGGATAGAATGAATACCCCCCAAGGTCAAGCGGACGTCGCCAATCGCCTGCAGCAGCTGGCAGGCATGCTTGGTACCGGTCGACTGTCAGCCGTGGAGCGTCAAACGGTTGCCAATCAGATAATGGAGCTGGGTACTTACTCCAGCCCTGAATCGATCGGGTGGGGTCGCATGAATGCACGTACAGGCCTGGCAGAGGTTTTGCATGCCGCAAATCCCCAGGGCAATGCCCAGAGGGTTCACCAGTTGATGATTGAAGCCCACCAGATGCAAGGAGCAGAACAACGCTCTGGCACGATCAAACAGATGATCAACATGGGACTAGATCAAAACCCAGCGTTCATGCAAGCACTGGAAACAAGAGCTGGTCGAGACGCCGTGCAGGCCGTTGTTCAACACCGTGAGCTCATGGCCCAAAATCGGGGACTGGGCAATAAACAATAAATAGTCAAGCTGCATTTGAAGAACATAGCTTGAAACGCTTTCGGAAGGTACAAGCGCGACCAAAACGCTCACGGCAAATAGCTGTGAGCGTTCGTCCAATGAGGATCTCTCCTAATATGCGCGTGCGAAGATGACCCTGCGCTTGGTTTTGCGTCCGGTAAGCATGCATTCTCCTTCTTCATTTTGATCGAAAGGAATGACGCGAACTGAGGATTTAGTCTCGTCCTTGATGCGACCTTCGTCATCACTGTTGCCGTCAAAGAACGTTTCTACAAAAACGTTCTTGTCCGCGAGCGCCTGCTTCAGCTCATCGTAGGTCTTAACCGTAACGGTATTCTTTTTGCGGAAAGCGAGCGCGTTGTCGAAGATGCTCTTTTGCACCTGGTCAAGCAAGCCGGAAAGCTCGTTGGCGAGCCCAGCTTGACGCACATTGCGGATCTTCTCGCGAGTGTCGCGTCGAACGATTTCAACTACTTCGTTGGCGATGTCCTTCGGTCCAATGTTGATGCGAACTGGCACACCCTTCTGCTCCCAGTGGTTGAACTTGAAGCCGGGCGTATAGTTGTCGCGATCATCGAAGTGTACGCGGAACCTTTCGGACAGCTCCTTGGTGAGCTTTTGACAATGCTCCGTCACCAGTTGTTTTTCCTCATCGGACTTGTAGATCGGTACGATAACTAACTGAATAGGCGCGATCTTGGGAGGCAAAATCAGCCCTTTCTCATCGCCGTGTCCGAGCACGATGGCGCCAACGAGGCGAGTAGAGACACCCCAGCTCGTCTGCCAGGCAAATTCCAGATTGCCGTCTTTGTCCTGGAATTGAATCTCGAAAGCTTTAGCGAAGTTTTGACCAAGGAAGTGCGAAGTTCCAGCCTGGAGAGCCTTTCCGTCGCGCATCATGGCTTCGATACAGTATGTTCTCACAGCACCTGCGAATCTTTCTCTCTCGGTTTTCTCACCGGTGAGCACCGGCAAGGCCAGCCAATTTTCAGCCAGATCGCGATAAGTTTCGAGCATCAATCGGGCTTCTTGCTCTGCCTCATCGGCGGTGGCATGGGCGGTATGACCTTCCTGCCACAAGAACTCGAGGGTGCGCAAAAACAGGCGTGTACGCATTTCCCAGCGCACAACGTTGGCCCACTGATTGCACAGGATCGGCAGATCGCGCCAGGATTGCACCCACTTGGCGAACATGTAGTTGATGATGGTCTCCGATGTCGGTCTGACAACCAGAGGCTCTTCCAGCTTTTTGCCGCCGCCATGCGTGACAACCGCACATTCCGGAGCAAAGCCTTCGACGTGCTCTTTTTCTTTGTTCAAGAACGATTCCGGGATGAACAGCGGGAAGTAGGCGTTTTGATGCCCGGTATCCTTGATCATCTTATCGAGAGCTTTCTGGATGTTTTCCCACAAGGCATAGCCATACGGGCGGATCACCATGCAGCCCTTAACGGGAGCGTAGTCGGCGAGTTCGGTTTGGATGATTGTATCCGTGTACCACTTAGACCGATCGGATTCCTTATCGTCTTCAGCGCTCTCGTCTATATGCGCTTTTTCGTTTTCCTTAACTTCCATGCGGGTGCAAACGCTCCTGATTAATTGTCACTCTCGATTCCGTTTTTTTCAGTAAAAGACAAGCCCACAAGGCTCTGGCATACGAGGCATATAGCCGGCCGAACGGCTCGAGTCGTCAGTATAACGCAGCGCCTAATATTATGCCTTTTCTTTTTGCCTGGTGTTAAGGCCTTAGCTATACTACTTAAGAAGAACACCGTAAGGAGTGTCGCGTGCAACTTTCAGGCGAGCTCGCCAAAGTCAATCTCGCCAATTTACTGCAGTTGGTGAAGACCGGCGGCTTAACCGGCAAAATTACCTTTTCCCAGGGCGCTACCGTAGCCACCGTCTCAATTCGCGGCGGATTGCCGATTCATGCGCATGTAGAAGGGGAGGAAGGCGTTGACGGTCTGATGGAGCTCTTTCTGTGGACATCCGGCTCGTTTTCATTTAACGAGGAAGAGGTCGACGACATTGTCACAATCGATGACGCGGACCCAGATCTATCCTTCGAGCGCCTTCTCAAAGAAGGGCTGAGCTACAGGGAAGCTAAAGACTATCTGGACGAAAACAGCATCACGCCAAGGACCATAATGAAGCCCACCGGAACGGCAGTGAGCCTGGCAAAACAGGTGCTGTCAGCACCGGGACTCGAGCGGCTCGATGGCAAGAAGACTCTTGCCGAAGCGCTCTCCGACATGCATCTGAGCAAGAAGGACTACGTCCGCACTGTGTCCAGCTGGTTAATTGATGGGCTGGCTGATGTCGCAGAGCCGGTTCTGCTTGAAGAGATCAATCACGTCGATCTTCCGGCCTGGGTGATCTCACGGCTGAAGCAGGACAATCAGGACATCTCGCAGGCAATAGTTGACATGGTGATCTGGGTCGACCGGGTCAAGTGCTGGATGTTTCAAGTCGATGTCGACTTCTATAAGATCAGAAAACAGCTGGCCGAATCGACGGGAGATGCAACAGCGGACGACGCCAATCTCGCCGAAGATTATCAAAACTCGATTTTCGCAGAACCGGCGCCACCTCCGTCCGATCTGTCGCTCTTCGCTCCTGTCAACTTCGGCGGACCGGATCTCTGGCGCAGCACCAACTATTACCATGGTGGCAGTTTGTTCAAGCCTTCTATCCTGGATACTCTGAGTCACGAATCCGAGCTCGAGCAGGCACAGGAGGAAGGCACCACCAATAGTGGCACATATCCGAGCAATACAGACAAAAAGGATTCCACCAGCGATAAGCAGTCCAATCAGAGCACCCTGCCGTCGATCGAGTTCTGAGCGGTCTAGGGCAAACAGGCTCCTAGAATGGCGACCACTGTAGTTATATTCGATAAAATCACCAGCAAGAGGGCCTGCCCCCGCCAGTTCGATCTGCGCAAGACTGAATAAGCGAGGCTGAGCACCAGCGTCAGCGTGGTATAAAGCGCGACGAACCGAAACTTCATGACCGGCATCAAAAACGGCACCATATTCGGTGGCGCCCTCAGAACACAGTACGTAGGCAAGCGAAAGCCCATGTTGACGTGAGACCCGGACTGCTCGGAGGTTTGTCCCATGTACCCGGACAAAAGGAACACCTGCCCATCGGCGCCCGTAAGGAGCTTGCCGTCACGGTCGCAACCATGAATGACGAACTCCTGGTCGGGAGACTGGGCATACAGAACACGACAGCATTCAATTGAGCCGGCCCGCAAATCGAGCTCATTTGGCCATTTTCCACCTTCCTTTAAGCTTTTGAAGAACTTGACGGTGGCTGCTGCTTTCTTGCTCTCGAGCCGGACCGTTCTGATGGACGGAAAATCCATCTCGCGGTTAAAGGGATTGAGATAGCGAAAGCTGTCTTCGCTGATATTCTTGATGTGCTTGGGATAAGCCTCTTTCTCTTTGTAATACTTATTGGCGGTGGCCATCACCTCATTCATCTGGTGCACTATTGCCAGCTCCAGAGCGTCGGAGCGGTAGTAAGTCACACCCTCGGCATCACGAAATCCATTGTCCTGCTGAGTGAACCAATGCTCTTTATCGAGAAAAGAAGAGCACATGAGCGGTCCTATGTCTCGCCAACTATATCCAAAGGCTCGAAAGTTGAGCTTCAAAGAGTCTTTTCCTGCCTGCATAATCAGCTCCGTCGCCGAAGCCAACTCGAGCTTTCTTGCACCATCGGCGGTAAGGTATTCGGTTCCATACTTCAAGAGCTCACGTCCGCCTTCGTGAAAGACTGCCGTGTTCAAGAAAAACAAAATCAGATAGCAGGCGATAAATGTGCCGGCGATTCCGCCCAAGATCCAGCCTCCAGGCAGATCCTTAGCCAGATCTATTTTCTTGATTAACTCCACCAATCTACCGATGATCAGTTTCCGAACCTTCTCCAGAGCACCTTCTTCCTCGACGCTCTTGACGTTGGTGGTTCTCGCCTTCTTCATGGTGCGATGGTCTTTCTCGAAGCTCCGAGCGGTATCGACCATCTTTTCAATGTCCGCACACATTTCCGGGTGACCGGTCGATTTGCACAGCGAAAGGATCGACTCCACCGTCTTGGTAGGCTCGGCATGGTTGACTCCGAAAG
>CAZISK010000719.1:0-4746 GCA_964541355.1 uncultured Candidatus Obscuribacterales bacterium | reverse complement strand
ATACCTGGATTGAGAGCCGTCGAGTCGGATAGCCTGATCAAAGCAGGTCAAAGGATCTTCCCGGTTTTCGCCTTTCTGTGAGCGCAGACCTTGGAGATAAGCCTGCTCCGCTGGACTTTGCAAGCCACGGTCCAGAGCATCCGAAAGCGACTGGCAGCCAGAGCAGAAAAAAACTATCAAGATTAGTCTCAACGAATGGGTTCGCGGCATCGTCAATTCTCTATCGTTCGCTATGGAAATTGGTACAGGCCTTCATGATACCTTGCTCGACTCACTTCGGCTTGTAATCATCTATCTCGACATTGCAATCCGGAAGCATCTCTCGTAGCTGTGAGATCAACCGTTTCTTTACGCAATACTTAGACAGGTATAGCTCTTTTAGATTTTTGATTGTGGCAAGCGACACTATATCACTCTTGTTGAGCTTGCAGTATAGAAGGTTAAGAGACTCGAGAGCATTGATACCGCGCAAGCGGGAAATAGCATTTTCAGAGAGTTCTGCACCGTCAAGATCCAATCTCTTCAGGTTCGGAATCTTGGCGACTTCCGCCATACCCTCTTCATCGAGAGCAGCGTTCGACAGATGCAACTCAACCAGAGCTTGAAGAGAAGTCAGGCCCGACAGGCCTTTTCCCAGAGGGCGCAACGAGTTGAGACTCAAGTACTTTAACCCAGACAAGTTCCCGATATGCTGAATGGTATCGTCCGTGAGCTTGGTGCCATCGATATACAACTGGCTCAAGGACTTGTTACCCTGGAATGCGGAGAAGCCACTGCCAGTAATACCAGTGTGCATGAGACTGAGCGTTTCCAGGTTGTTCAATGAGGACAACTGTTTTATCCCATCATCAGTAATGTTTTGGTTCCAATCAAGATAAAGAAATCGCAGCTCCGGCAACTCTTTGAGCTGTGCAACACCGGCATCCGAGACAGGCGTATAGGCGAGACCTAGACCGACTAATCCCTTGATTTTACCTATGACTGCAACAGCATTGTCGTCGATTTTGTCGAAATTGAGGGCCAGCTCTTTCAAGTTTTTCAGACCGACTAAAGACTCGAGGCCAACAGCGGTACATCCCGTGTTGCTGAGATTGAGCTTCTCGACTTTCTGACACTGGGCAAGAAGTTTTACCCCCTCGTCGGTTAATTTAGTGCGATTGAAATTGAGTTCTTCTTTCTCTGACAGACTGGCAAGCTTTTCCACTAACGATGCATCGTCGGCGGCATCTATCTCTCTAGCTGAGCAGTTGGGCACACAAGCCGCCAACATTGCAACACTTGCCAGGCTCAAAGCTAAAGAAAGCTTGAGAGTCTGAAAGTAAACAGGTCGCATGCGTTCGTCCTCGAAAATTCGCCGCCCCCTTATCGGCTCGGCTTAAACACATCATTCCCAACTCACAAAAATCCTATATAAATCGACTGCGCATTTGCGCAACTAGAAATGCGCAAGGCTTCCTGTTCGTGCAGTCTCTAGCACAGTACTATTCCTGTGGAAATGGTTGATGGGCTTGATTAAGGAGAGAAATCATGACTCGGTCCACAAGTCGCTCGTTCGAAGATAATTTTGACATAGCCGCAATCTTCAATGAAAGAATTTTCGGTGATACCGCCTCCGGTGCCTGTCTGGCACTCGTGCAGGAAGCATATGAAGAACCTTTTGCCAAATTCTTCAGAGTCAAAGAGACGTTAGAGAAAGCTCAACCAAAAGCTGAGCCTAAAGAGACAGAATGGCTGATGATGGTCGATCTGACCACGTCGAAGCTGGCCTACCTTTCCCCGGCTGAAGCCAGAATGGCAGAACTGAAAAAACTGGTCGAAAAGTCAAAAACCTCTGATGCCACAATATTGGTACAGATGGTGGAATCCGAGGGAAAGGACGGAAAGATAAAGGTGGCCAGATTTGTCATACGCAATGGTTCTGTCGAAAAACTGGAAACAATAGATTCGAAAGGCTTTGCAGCCAACCTTGAAGGGCTGATGAATCTCGGCTCAAAGATGTTCAAAAGTGCAAAAATGGGTCTAATCATGGAGTCTCACGGCGATGGCAACGCCGGACTGCTGGGCGATACTGGTTCCATGACGATGGCAGAAGTTCAGGAAGCGCTCAGGAAAGGGCTCAAGGGCAGCGAGAAAGAGAAGCTGGACTTCCTTTATCTGGAATCGTGCATGATGGCGCAGAATGGCGTAATGCGAACCTTGAGCAAGGTCGCTGACCATGTTGTCGCATCACAGGATCTGGTTCCAGGAGTAGACGTCCCTATAGGTAAAGCCATCGAAAAGCTGCTCGGGAATCCCAAACTGACAGGCGTAGACATGGCTCGTACTCTAATCGATCTGGTCAAGGACCGTGGTGAGAAGCAAGAACTGACTTCGCTGGCCCATTTCGACTTGAATATGTACGCCCAATTCGCCAACTCTCTGGATCAACTTGGCACTGAACTCTTGGAGAGAATGAAGGACCCGGCACAACGCAAAGCGATCGAAAGTATAATCGCAAAACTGGAAGAGCCCAGCCGCCACGAAAATCCGAGACCATACGGGATCAGCAGGCGTGATATCAAAGAATTTGCATCCAAGCTGCTGGAGGCTGTCAGCAAAGGCGATATCAAGGATCCGGATGGCAAGCTCAAAAAAGCGGCCACGGATGTTCTCAAAAATCAGATCAAGCTTGTCCGGAACTTCTTCGGCAAAAAGGGTTACGACGAACTGGGCGGATTGAATGAATTCCTGCCCAGCCGCGACGAAATGAGCACGGAAGACGAAGCAATCAATGCCACTCCGGCCGGTGCCATCTCCGCTGTGACAGACCCGAATTCGCGAAAATACAGAGGCGAACCAGAGAAAAACCGACAGTTGAAGGGCAGGATGGAAGTCCTGCTTGACGAGCTGGCTGAGATGGCCGCAAAGAACAAGGCGCTGGCGGATTCGAAAGAGCTGAAGGAAGTGAAGGAGGCATTTGAGGCGCTTACCGAAGCATCACCCTCGAAAAAGGAAGAATATGCCAAAGTGGTAGCACGGTTGAAAGAGGCAGCGGATCGACTGCGAAAAGAGCCGACTATTGCAAAGATTGAAGATGAGGTTCGAGCGCGCGAAAGCAAAAAGATTGCCAGGGTGATCAAAGAGCAGTTCATCGATCCAGATGGTCCATGGGGACAATTTAGAAAATTGCTGACGGGCCGATAGCTCATCGCCTACAAAATGTTGACGGCGCGAGCTCCCAAAAACACCACCACTGTCAGCGAGAGCGACGCCTGGATCATCATGAGAACTTTCGCCCAACGCGACAACACAGGCACATCCGTAGGAGAAAGCGCTGTGCTGGTGTTGAATGCTAGAAAGAGATAGTCGATAAAGCTAGGCGACCAATTTTCCATTTCATCAGTGTGATCGGTCGGTCCTTCAATAGTCATTTGTGGAAACAGAAAAGCACCATCAGTGTGAGCATCTCGCAGATTGCGCTTGTGCGGACCTCCTGCATCGAGACGCCAGTACCATACGGCAAACACCAGGATATTCGTGATCCAGAGAATGGTTGCGGAGGCAAGCAGCTTTACCGGATCGATCGACTTTTCTGCTATAGCAATCACCAGCAAGATGACCGATCGAATCATCACTGTGGTCACGATGCTGATAACCGTATATCCGATTATTCTGCAATACTTATGCCTACCCAGGGCGTGAAACACCTCCCCAGGAAGAAGCAGCCCGAAGACGATTCCCAATAAAAGCCAGCTGGGTCCGAGCGCAAGATGTGGCGGCAGTGCAGCATGAAGTCCCCCAGCTGCTACCAATGCCACAAGCGTTGGCCACATTGGTTCTTGATTGCGGGTAGGTTTTGATTCGATCATATACGCCGTGTAAATCACGAGTATCATACAGCTAAAATCAGGGACAATCCATAAGATTGGCCATACAATCTGAACCTATGCGTGCAAAATTAGTCGAAGGTATTACTGATAATGGAATCTACTATCAGCGTCATGGCGCACAATCTGAGCGCCCGCTGGTGATGATAGTGGGCTATGGCGGCACGCTTGCAACCTGGACACCAGCCTTTTTAAATCAGCTCAGTCAGTTCAGGCAGTTAATCGTCTTCGACCACAGGGGAAGCGGTAAAAGCGCAGCTGTGTCGGATCTGGAGAAGCTCACCTTCCAGAGCATCGCCGAAGATCTGCGACAGCTTCTCGATGAGATCGGCGTAACCACCGCAGCGGTTCTCGGATACAGTATGGGTGGTTGCGTAGCGCTGGAACTCTTCCGAAAGGATCCTGGACGCATCAACAAGTTGCTATTAGAATCCACTACAGGCGGTGGCAAGCTGTATCATCCAGCGGACCAGGACACAATCGATCGCGTCAACAACCCTCGAGGTTCCACATTCGAAGAGATTTTCTTCGATTTTATCTCGATCTCCATGCCGGAAACATCGATAGACAAACATCGAATCACCTTGCAAGAGATCTGCGATGCAACAAAAGACCCAGCTACACCGGTAGAAGTACTTCAAAAAAAGCTTAAAGAGTTTAAAAAGTTCGATGCATCGGCATACCTTAGTGAAATTGATAGCCCGGTCCTTATCATCCACGGCAAAGAGGATCAACTCATGCCCTTCGAAAATGGTCTGAATCTAGCTAAAACCATTCGCAACTCACAGGTGCTAAGGTTACCTGATTGAGGTCACTATCCTCATAAAGAATGCCGGCACGAGATGGTGCAGGCAATCGCAAGGTTCCTCGAGGACCAATG
>CAZISK010000718.1:0-4748 GCA_964541355.1 uncultured Candidatus Obscuribacterales bacterium | reverse complement strand
GATGTATGATTCATCAGGCAAAATGACAGAGCAAAAGATACACCCACGCGACTCCAAACTTCATATGGAGGAAGTTGATACTGGGTCAGCGATCCGTGGTTAACGGTGTGTTTTCTGGAGTCATGCTGGAGCTCAGGTGGGAGATTTCCGATAGCAACAGAGCGTTGATTGCAAGCTAATGCAGGCTGATTCGGGTATATTGGATGGAAGTAGTTCTATCAACGAGGGTTTGGGAATGAAATTGCGTCTTGCTGTCTTAAGCACCATCCTGGTTGTTACAGGGTTAAAGGGTCAAGCAGCTGAAATTTCGACTGTTGAGGCCCAGACTCAGACCCCGGCCGTTACCACCAGTGGCGTCACTACTAGTGGCGACGCCGCTTCGGGTTCTCCGTCATCTACAGTCGAAAGCAAATCTGATGGTGCCATCCCCTCGACCAATTCGCAAAATGAGACACCTTTAGATGTTTCCTTATCGAATTCGCCTCCAGGCGTTAGTTCAGATCCAAACGAAAGCGCAAAACCTGTAACTGCAAACATGGTACCAGCAGCGACACCACCAGGAAAAGCAATTGCGCCGATGGCTCAGGTCATGCTGTCGTACAAGCAGGGCAAGTACAGAGATGCACTCCAACAGATGACCACCATAAAGCCGACAGAGCTGACGCATTACTACGCAGGTCTTTGCTATCAAGGACTGGGTCAACTCGGGCGAGCTAAGGCAGAGTTCGCCTACGTCGCATCTATTGCAAGAACTCCCTCCGTCAAGCAACATGCTCAACTCGCTCTCCGCAATGTAAGCAACTACGCGAGCGCACGAACCTACGCTGGTCAAGGTAACAACTTTGCGAGTGTGACTCGCACTCGAACGAATACGACGAGAAGTACGGAAATCATAGAGGAAGGCGGAGGCTGAGGTGGCTAATTCGGAAGGACAGGTTGTTCTTCAGATAAACAAGATGAAAAACATCGACGAAAGGCAACTCTTATAGTCAGGCGTCCGAACCATCAATGGCGCTCGAATGTCCTGGTTTGGTAGTAATTTTAGACATTCTTGATAACTGCCTTGTTTGAATTGTTGTTTCGCTTGAGTCAAATTGTCTTCGGCGGAGCTTTCCGGATTGTTCATCGATGCGTCTCTCGTTCATTCTTTGCAGTGTGCAGCTCATCAAACAGGCGAAGCACATGCTCTGCATTTTCGTGCGGACAATGGTATCGCTTCCAAACACTCGCTACATGTCTTGGTTTCCGCAGGTGGAGGATCTTTAGGCAGCAGCATTTTCGTGAGTAAGTACACAACAAAAGCGATGATTACGAAGTCAATCGCAGCTCCGACAAGACTGCCGTATTTTATGGCGTTGATGGTTACTTTACCGGCGGCATCTGTCGACTGCGATAGGACTAGTTGTGCATCTCGCCAGTCTCCGGCTGGCATGATCAATCCGACGACCGGCATTAACAAGCCCTCAACGATGGATGTAACCAGCTTTCCTGAAGCGCTGCCGATTATTACACCGACTGCTAGAGCAAGTGCATTTGATTTTGTCAGGAACGATATAAAGTCTTTGAGCATCTTACTCGCGCACCGTTTGCCTAATTATGGATGGAGCTAATGATAGCAGGTATGACAATCTCAGTAGCGCAAAAGGAGCAGGCTGAGGCGGCTAATCCGGGAGTACAGGCTGTTCCCTGGCTATACAAGTGAAACACCTTACGAAGGAAGGTCTTCCATTTGTCTGAAGCATCAGTACTACTCGCACATCATCGGCGCTGCAGAAACAGCTGTTCAATCAAACTAAATCATACAATGATGAGCTGGAGCTTCTATAGCTCCAGCTCATCCCGTTTTCTGAGGTGTCTGCGTGGAAAAATTTGTTCGCTTAATCTGCGGACTTAGTCGCGCTGAGAATAGTCGCCTGGAGCGGTGATATGTACCTCATCCCGTAATTCAGACCATCGTCTGCGAGAAGCTCGGGTTTCATCGGTACAACCTCGTAGGTTTGTCTCCAGGAGCTGGCTGTAACCCGGCCGAAGTTGGTCCCTGGTGAATTTGTCAGGGAGTCCCAATCGTAACAGAGGTAGCGATCTTCGGGCCGGTGGTTCATCCATCCCCATGGTGTCATAAATCTGCCGCTGTCCTTCGCCTCAAGTGCCACTACTGGTGGAGCATCTGTTTTCGTCCACAGTGTGAGTTGAGCCGACTCTAGATCATCGATGCTGCCAAGTTGATATGATTTGGCAACCGTCTTGCTGTCGACGACCCAGCTATTTTTGATTCCGTTTTCAATGTTGGGAGTACCGTCCGGATTTAGCCGTGTCGCAATCCACTGTCCCGCCTTGGCTGGAGCGAACTTATCCTCGAGCGAGTGGATAGTCGTGTCTTCAGTGACTTTATCGAATTGGACCTGATAAAGCTGCTTCTTCGCTACGACAGCAGTATTGTTGGCTACTGCCTGGCGAAATCTTTCTTGATTGGCTGCGATGGAGTTACTGAGCGCATCTTTATTCCAGGTTTGAAACAGAGCATCCGCTTCCGACGAGGAATTTTGTCCATCCAGGTAGTGTGACAGTATTCTGTCGCGAGTAAATTCATTTTGGGTCTTGATCGGTCTGAGCCCGCCTGAAAGGACGTCAATGCTGGCTGTCGTTGAAAAAGCAACGAGTGCACTGGGGACACCAGACTCGATTGCGGAGACACCAATTCTCTCTATGTTCTTACCGACCGGGTCTCGACTATCCCACTGCGCGGCACCGGAAATGCCACCACTTAATGTGCCGGATGCACCGCCTGCGAGGGTTGGTAGTCCGTATTGGGCCGTTTTGACGGCTAATAGATTTGCTGTCGCCTCTTGAGTTGCTTTTTGCAGCGCAAGCTCGAATGACATTTGTACAACTCTCTCATTCCCCTTCGTAGCCACTTGTGATGCCAGAGACTCTAATGCTGCTATGGGAACATCATCACTGTTTGTCATGATTGCCTGCTGAACTAACTGAATGAATGTTTTCTCGATCAATTTGTTGGATCCTTCTTTCAGAACACTTTCTCCAGCCTTCTCGGACAGCAGAGCCAGACCGTCGATGGTAAGACCTGCAGCAGATGTACCAACGTTGCTTCCGACTTGAGCCAGTTGGGCCAACTCTCGTGGACCGAGTGCCATCATGGCACCAGATACAAAACCAGTGCCGCCATCCATTGCCAACTGCGTTGAAGTATAATCGGCACCATTGAAGGCTGCGCCCGTTGAGACTTTTATTGCCGCGCCGGCGGCTCCGAACAATGTGAGCTTGGCCAACAGAGACAGACTCAGACCGCTGGTAAACGGACTCGCTGCAACAGCGGCAGCCACGATTGCGACGTTGCCAACGGCCTCACCAGCAGCGCGTTTAGACAAAGTGAAATTGTGCAGAGTCTCAGCAATATTCTGAGCCATTTCACGGTGTCTTTGCTCACTCACCGCTTCGAGATTTCCATTCGATTGGCGTAGTGCGTCGGAGTAATGATTGATAGCTTCTTCTGCTTGATACCCTGTCGCATCCCAGTGTTCATTTACGAACCACTCGCCGATTCCATCTTTCGAAGTCGTGTAGCGGTTCAGGTATTCGTTGTACATACTTTCAAGTGTCGCGCCTTCTGTTTTCACAACAGATGGCAACAATCCACTTTCTTCAGTGGAAAGATGATCCAGCAAATCATCGATCAGGCAGCTATTGTATTTTGCGACATAGTCAACGTTCAGCTTGGCCTGCTCTTTGGCATCCATGCTCGAAAGTAGCTCGAGCACCTCTTTTCCTGTCGCCCCGCCTCCGACTACGAATGATCTGACTGTGTCTTCGGGGCATGACCTGTCTTCATTCAGCACTGTTTTGATGTAATCGGACTGCTCTTCCCAGAGATCACCAAAAATGTGCTCCTGCAGTTCCATCGCCAGTTTGTTATCGTTGTCGTTTGAGAGGAGCAATCTTTTCTCATCCTCGTCGGCTGCAAATACACTCTTGGCCATGCTCGCGACATCGACGTAGACAAATCCCTGACAGAGATCAGTGTGATTCTTGATCGAAAGGCGACCTTCGGCAAGCAGCTTTGCGCCATAAGTTTGGAAGTCCGATCCAAGAGCGGATTTCAGCGCGTCTTTAAATTTGTTCGAATAGGACTCTTCCTCTTTTGTCCGAGGATCAACTATTTTTCGCTGAAGGTCTTTGTCCGCTTTGAATGCACTTTCAACTGTGCGAACAACTTCAGCATCATCGGCATCCCAGTAAGAGGCATGGCGGTACAGTTTTACAATGATGTCATCTTCACCTTTTTCACCTTTCTTGATTTCGCCAAGAATATGTTTTGCAGACTTGGAATAGACACTGCCACCACCGAGTGACAGTTCTAGCAAACCATCGATACGCTTTTGGTAGTCCTTATTGCTTTTGTATTGCTGAATCTCTTTCTCGTTCAGATTCAACAGTCCATCTACGATTGCAGGGCGATTGTTTCCGAAGAAACCTAGATTCTCTCGAAGCAAGTCTGAAATCATCTTCTTCTCATGAGAGCCGCCTTGTACTTTTGCGAGATCATCCCAGCGAGAAATCTCGCAGCTATTACCAACTCTTGAGAGCGCGCTTCTAAGACTCTTGTAATAGCGAACGGAGTCCTTTTCTTCTTGCGTGAAACCTGTCGTGTCTGGTTTTGCTGCTAGCCGAGCGCCGGTCTTATACAGGCTCCGTTCTTCAGCACTCATTGTATTTAACGCTGTTTCGAT
>CAZISK010000717.1:0-4750 GCA_964541355.1 uncultured Candidatus Obscuribacterales bacterium | reverse complement strand
GGTAGCAAACCTTATCGATAGTCAATCAAAGACATCGCCGTTCAGATTGTCTATCGAAGCACAGATGAGGCACGATCCAGATCTAAACTTACTTTTAAGCGGTGGTCAGCTAAACAATACAAGAACCAAATGGTCCCCGAAAGAAGAAGAAAAAGTGCGAAAAGCACTTGCTATCGCTGCAGCAACAGATCCCATAATGCGCAAAGAGATGTTCAACCAGCCAACATCCGGGGCTTTCCCAGTAAGACCAACTATATCGGTTCTGAACAGAAATCCACGCGGTCAGAGCAATGCTTACAAAGAACCGATGGATGTTCTATTCAATCGGTGCGAAGAGGTTCTGCACCTATTTCAAGACATCAACGGAGGTAAACCGATCACGAGTTTTGGACGAGAGGTAGAACGGCTATACGTGACCGATCGATCGGTGCCGCACCCAACAAAGCAATCAACTGTACCAAGAGAAGATTCCATGTTGGTTAGAGAGAACGATGTAATAGGTTTTCTCCTGGAAAGAGGGATGAAGCCCAATCAGACTCAATGGACCAGCACCCCAGGCGACTACTGTCGAGAAGCGGTTTTCCAGGAGCTCCAGAAGCGAGCGCAAGCAAAGAGTTCTCAACAAAAACCGCACACCGATCAAACAACGCCCCCGAAGGATCCGCCAGCGCCAAAGGAAAAACCAGATCCAAGCGGCAATCCGAAACATGTCCGCCCGACATCAGAGAGACAAGGACAGCTCGAGCCTTTAGTGAAGCAGGATATGACATTCGAAGCTGTGCAGGGCGATGGCATCCTCAACCCAGGAACGAAGGTGACTATCGAATCCGGAACTATTTTGGCGCAGGGCTCTGGAGTCGATGCTAACAAAGTGGTGGCAAAGGGTGCTCGCGCGGAGGTTAGAGTTGGCGGCGACTCTCAAGTCAGCGCTTTCGACGGTGCGACCGTCACCGGCTCAGGTAACTCACAGAGTTCGTTGCATAATCACAGCAATGGTAGGTTCGTCGACGATGCCAAAGCCACCCTGACGGACAAAGCCACCGCAGTTGTCTCCGAACGAGCCAGTGTTGCGGCCCATGATGACGCGTATGTACAAGTTCCGGAATCTCTCTTCCGGAATCAAAACACAAAGGTTACGCTTCATGACAGAGCCCGGGCCGATGTGAGTGCAAACGCCTCAGTCACCGTCAATAGTTCGACTGCCGTAGTCAACATTAGTGGAAATCCAAGCGTGAATTTGACAATGAATGGTGGCAAAGCCAACATCACAGGCGGAATGACGACACTCAACGGGCACGGGGAAGCTGTGGTGTCTGGGTCCTCCAAGCTCCGAGTAGATGTACCAGCAGGTGAGGTGCTGGTGGTTAAAGTGGCATCCGGGCAACCGACAATCGAGATTGCCCCCAGTAGCAAAGGCGAGGTAAGAATGGTTGGAGCCGATGGCAAGCCAATCGCAAAACCGAAGCCTTCTCTCGACATACCAGCCAACAAGGCTGTCGAACCGATCACCACTCTCGGTGGCAAGGACGCTGTGTCACGCCTTAGCGAGGGCAGCATCGTTACGGAGAAGCAGTTCGGACATGGTCAAGAAAGGATAGACGTATATCGTGCAGCGCAAACCATGGAGGATGGTTCGAAACGCTCGGTGATTGTCCGAACCGGACGACCGCCGGACGAGGCTCTGTCCGATACCCTGATAAAACGTGTCAGGGATGAACGAAAGGCTCTGGCCGCGATCGATGCAGTAAATGGAAAACCCGGCAGGTATCCCGACCTCGCTATTCGTGAGGTGGAGATTAACGGAGTTAAGAAGACGGCTGTTGTGCAAGAGTCTGCCGGAGTAACGATCAAAGACTTTCAGAATACTCCTCAATACAGGGAACTGTTGGCGGATCCTCGCAAGAGAGCCTCCTTCGAAAAAAGCCTGGAGAATGCCGTGGCCGAAAGACATGTATTGGGTGACACCGACTTCACCAACAATAATCTTGTGGTATCGAAGAACGCAAATGGAGAGTATATAGTCACTAACATCGATTTCGGGCGCTGCTTCGACGAAAAGACCTTCATGCCCAGCTGGGGCATTGGCGGAGTCAATGGTGATCCAGTATTCAGCCGTTTCGTCGGCAAACCGCTAAGCGCGGAGACCAAAAAGGTACTGCAAGATTTCGTGGATAAGGTGCAAGACCAGACAGTAACCGGGATGGCATTCCGACAAAATTTAAGAAATTCGGGTTTCGAAGATGCCGACATTCAACGAATGAGGTTGCGAGCGCAGGTGCTTCTGAATGGAGGATTTCCTAAGTGATACGCGGCGGATCTCGATCGGGCGCCGACGATCAAGAAATCAAGTTGCGTGCGCAAGATAATCCGTGAACACGCGATTGAAATAGAAGGGATGCTAATGTTTAACCAATGAAGTAGCGTGCGCGAGATAGTCGGCAAACGTGAGGTTGAATTAGATAGGCGCCGATGTTCAACAAATCAAGTTGCGTGCCCATGTACTAGCTCGGAAACGTGCCGTTCTACGGCACGTTCCGTGAATTTCGGCAGCCGCGCAAATATGTTATTCTAATCCGCTAACCCTGATCGAAGGTGTGTCGGAATGAAAATGGACGAATACGACGGCAAGCGCTTTCTTGCCACCGTTCGTGGTGACGACTTTGCACACGCAGGCGAGATAGAATCAATCGATCTGGTTTTTGAAAGCATCCCGACCAAGCCGGATTGGAAAGTCCTCGATGTAGGCTGCGGTCGTGGAGGTACCGCCAACTACGTGCATACAAAAGGGTGGGGACAGGTAGCAGGAATCGATATAGACCGGCACTCGATCGATTACGCAAAGGAAAGATATCCAGCGCTGGAGTTCCAGGTGTGCGCGATGGAAGAGGTGGGAGCTAGATTCCCTGAGCAATTCGATCTGCTCTACCTGTTCAACGTATTCTACGCATCGACGGAAAAAAGACTAGCCTTATCGAGCTTTCGAAAAGCAGCTAAGACAGGCGGTTTACTCTGTATTTTCGACTATGTTTATTACAAGCCAGACAAGCCCTTGCCCGCAGTATTTCTCGGTCAGACCCCTGTGACAAAACAGAACGCCTACAACTTACTAAAGGATGCTTACTGGCATCTCGCTGAAGACATCAATTTGGACAAGAAATATATCGAATGGTATCGCAATTTTCTAGACAGATTCGATGATCCTGAGCTCAGGCGCGGGTACTCCGAAGATGTGATCAACGGAGTTCATGCCACCTACTTGGAGTTGCTTAATTCTATCGAAGATGGGGTGCTCGGCGGTGTCCTTCTAGTGGCGCAGGCTGTATAAGACCATGACGTCAATTCAAATTATGCACGACAGATTAAATGTGCGTTTGATCGGGTATTTTTCTTTCGAATGATCATTTTATGTACGCGGGCATTAGCCTCACGCCGTTTTGCAGATTCTGCTTTCTTCAAAAAAACAGTCAGAGTGCTGACAAAAATCAGCTCAAATACAAGAGGTACAGAGACAAGAAAGAGTCCTTTTTGGAGAAGCTTCATATCAAGACGCTCTATCGACGCTTGCAGCAACAGGAGCTGTCAGTTCACGCCAGAGATTAAGACTCCTATCGATTTTACAGGTCTTCGCCATCAATTTAATACCAATGTCTTCTTATCGAACGTCTTCGCCAAGTATTCTCGGTATTCCTCGTCCAGCCACATGTGTGAACCGCCATAGCGAATCGCTTTAACAGTCTTGCGTTCGTCGAATTCGTAATGAACCAGCTCGCCGGGATTGTCAAAGCCTCCGGCGCGCACCACTTTCAAAGTCGAGTCATCAATCTTCTCCAGAATCTGAACGTTCTGATCGGCGTTGAAGGGGAACCATACATCTGGATTGACAGCGGCAAGATGCAGTCCGTTCTCTACAATACTGAGATCGCCCCAGAGCCCACGGAAAGTACCCTGGAATGAACGCAACTTTCCTATAGTTGCGGAATCGCAGCACTGTTCGCTTCGCTCGAAATGATCGATCACAGATAAAATAGCTTTTGCAATAGTGCGGGCGTCACCGTCAATACAATTGGTGAGCACCACTACGATCAGTCCGTTATCGGCATCGCAAAATGTTTTTGTAATCTGTCCGGGAAAACCGCCGCCATGCCCGAACAACCGTCTCTCATTGCAATAGCTAATTTCGAGACCGAGTCCGTACTCTTCAAGCTCCACGATGTCTGGAACTCGCCACTGGGTACGTTGCATCTCCTTCTTCGACTCGTCCGACAGCAGTTTTCCGGAGCCGACCAGTTGTGCATTAAAGTACTTGATCAGATCGGAGGCATTGGAGTAAAAACCGGTCGCTGCAGCCATCGCTCTCGTGTTGGACCGCTCGACACAAGGCAGTCGTCGTCCGTCCTCCTTGCGCGTGTATCCGGTGACAAGTGAGGACAGTATTTTCTCTTCAAATTCAGGTCCAGTATTTTTCAGACCGACCTTTGAAACAATATTTTTGTCCACGTACTCATGATACGTAAGACCTGATATCGCCTCGATCAAGCATCCAATCAGGGTATAGCCAAAATTGGAATACTTCATTTTCAAGTTGCTGTCGAGAATCAGATCAGCTTTCATCATCTCTTCGGTAAATTTTGCCTGATCTGGAAATTCGTCGATCATCTGCCAGTAATTGCAGTCCAGTCCATCTCGAATTACGCCCGCGCTGTGCGACAACAACTGCCGAACGGTGACTTTACTCATACGTGGATCTTTG
>CAZISK010000716.1:0-4758 GCA_964541355.1 uncultured Candidatus Obscuribacterales bacterium | reverse complement strand
CGCAGTGGGGCTATCGCATCTACCTTTTGACACGCCCGGATCTCGAATCGCAAGGCGGCAACTCGGCAGGTTGAATGTCGATGAAGGCAAGTTTCATTCTGGACTACTATCCTTAGTTTGGTAGGCTCTCTCAAGCGTCGAGCCATGTTTCGACAACAGATGATTGGGTTTATTAGTAAACCAAACCCAGGATGGGAAGTGGGTCCCGAATGCTGTCTTCACTTCTGTGAGCTTACAATCTCGCGCTCTCATCATCGAAAAACGCCAGTAGCTATGTCCATCAGGCGTGACCAGGTACAAGCTTGCCAAAATCAACGCCAACGTCCGTTTCACCACCAGCCAAACCTCCGGAAGACCCCAACATAAAGTTGACCAGCAGTCCATCAATTTTAGGAATACTATGACGCCTGTTGACGTGCACCCGCTCTGTTGAATACGTGATTGGTCTTTTCACTGCGAATTGCATAGTGTCGATAGATATAGGCTTTGTTGACGGCATCGATCAACGCGCGCATTGCCGATATCTCGATATCGTGGTCATGAGCCGTTCCTTCGAACTGTTGTCCATCCTCAAGCTCTACGATTATTTGGGAAACACTCTTTGCATTGATTCCCTTAGTATCGGATCGGCTGGAGTGGCTGATGATTTTGATTGGTCCGAAACGATTCTCTATAAGCGTTTTCAGAGCTGCAAGAGCCGAATCTTTGCCGGAGTGATCGGCGGAGTATTGCCCTTCGTCGTCGAAGAATTTTCCGCGGATCGTAACAGATGAGCGATCGCCTTCTTTGGCGTAGTCTACCGATTCGATGGTCATCGGTTGTCTGTACTCCGCATAAATTCGCATCAGCTCGCGATCGCTGATGCCTTTGCGGCGCTCCTGACTCTTGTCTTTTATGAACTGTGCAACCTGAGCTTTCTCCTCATCTGTGCAGACAAAGCCGTGGCTTTCGATGATCGAGCGGGCATGATTGCCGCCGCTCAATGGACCAAATGCAAATGTGATGTTCTTGCCGATCTGTCTGGGATCAAACGGCTGATAGGCCATCGGATTCTTGAGAATGGCGTTGGTGTGTCCGCCGGACGAATGTCTGGCGGCGTTTTCACCGGTGACCGGCCAGTGTGGCTGGCGGGTCAACATGTGGGAATCGACGAAGTCCGAGATCTCTTGAATGACATCGAGATTGGCGTCGCAGTGATAGGTATTACCGGTCATTCTTCTGTTGGCGTCGTCTCCAAACTGGCGAATGATCATGATGCATTGTTCAATTGACGCGTTGCCGGCGCGTTCGCCGATGCCGTTGATGCAGCCTTCGATTTGAAGAGCTGGTCCGTCGAAGACTCCGTTGATGCTGTTTTGAACTGCCAGACCGAGATCGTTGTGGCAATGAACCGACCAGGTTACCCTGCGATGCGGAAATTCCTCTTTGATGATGGCGGCGTGCTTCTTCATCTTCTCGACGAAGTACTCCGGTCCTTCGAAGGTGCTGGCACCACCTATCGTGTCAGGGCAGTTGATTACTTTGGCGCCTCCGGCGACGGCTGCGCGAATCAAGTCGGTGGTGAATGCGAAGTTCTCACGCATTCTCGAATAGCCTTCCGGACTGAACTGTACTTCAAGACCAGCATCATGAGCCATTTTTACGAGGCGATATACGTCTTGAATAATCTTGCCTCTGTCGGCTGCATGCCCGCCTAAAGATGCTTCCATAAGTTCTGGATCGACTGGAACGTAGGTATGAAGCCGACCTCGATTGATGCCAATGACAGGCTCGAGCGCCTGAATCGTTCTGATAATCTGCTCTTCTCTCAATTGGCACAGCGCAGCAACAATTGGCTTGTGGCTTTGCTTGTGGGTTTCCATAGCAATAGCGTTGACGATTTCAAAATCAAGCGCGCTGGCAGAAGGAAAACCGGCCTCAATCACGTCGACTTTCAGTGCGCAGGCCAGGCGGAAATACTCGATGTTGCGATCGAAGCTCATTCCGGCTCCTGGGCACTGTTGACCATCTCTCAAGGTGGTATCGAAAATATCGACCTTCTGAGATTTTTGCTGTGACATGATTGCTTCCTCTTTCTTTTGGTCCCGAAACAAAAAAGCCCTGCCTTTGCGACAGAGCTGATACAAACGGTTAATCCGGCTCTGTCTATAAGCAGGTGCTTAGCAGCAGACCCAGCAGTTTGGCTGAGTTGAATTGATTCGAAACTATGACGTTGATGGACATGACACCTTTGTATAATTTCGCCGCATCGAAGTCAATTAATCGTGAAGTGCATTGTAACAAGCGGCTCCAGGTGCGGTGGCGCATTTAATACTGCTCTTTTATCTATATAGGAAGCGATAAATTCGATCAGACTATTTAGAGCAATTCCTATTAGGTAGTTCGAAAGTCGCTAAGCAATCTCGCCCTTCAGCATCTGCAGTAGTCTGTCCAAAACTCGCTCGCCGTCTGCTCTGATGGCGTTGTGCTCGTACTCGCTAGTGACCCAGGTTTGCACATTGGGGATTTGCTTTGCTGCATCGTCTGAGTACGCTGTCTCCACATACATGTCATCGTAATAAACAGCGGCGACGGTCGGCACTCTATTTTTCTTCAATACATCGACGTCATACAGAGGCTTCCATCCATCGTACTCCGCCAATATTTGAGCAGCTTCTTTCAACGGACGTAGATTGGCGTAGTCGTCAAACATTGATGGATAGATCATTTCACCAGTAAACAGTATCGGTCCATCAGTCCTCTTATTGCTGAACTCTGGAAACTCAGCCCTGATACGCTGTGCCGACCAGTTCGATGCGAAATTTTGACAGTAAATCGCTTCATGGAGGAACGCATAAATCGGATTGGTCTCATACGCCTGCATAGCCGCCAGGTTACGGAGGAACGTATAGCTCAGCTCTTTACCACCTCTTCCGTTGCTTACGGTGGCCTCTTCCAAGAGATAGTGGATCTGTTCGAATCCATCTGACATACCAAATGCAATACCGAGCTGTTGAAAACGATCTGCAGTCAACAGACCGCCGTCTGGAAGGTGTGCCGGAGTCTTAATGAGAATCTCGACGATTTCGCGAACGCGCTCTACGTCCATGGGATAGCGATTGTAATAAAGCTTGTTTTTGCCCAATACCCTTTTGTAGGTCGCTCGATAGACATCGTCAACATGAGCGGTGAGGGGCGGTAAGCCACCAGTTATGATGGCAGCTTCCAGCCCTTCTGGAGCTGATGAAAGGTAGTGCGTTATGCAAAAGCCGCCATAGCTTTGACCGAGAGCGGTCCATCGCTGACCGGGCTTGAGCAGTCTTATTCGGATCAGCTCAGCATCCTTGATGATCGAATCCGTGCGAAAGTTTTTGAGAAAATCCGCCAGCTTCTGCGGCGACGTTTGGTATCTCAACGTTTGAAAAGTGAGCGGTGAGCTCAGTCCGGTACCGCGCTGATCGAGCAACAATACTCGGTAATCTTTTAGCGCTCGCTTCAGCCAACCGCTTTTCGAAATCGGTCTCGGTGATGGGAAGCCCGGCCCACCTTGAAAGAAAATCAACCAGGGCAACTCTCGGGTTTCATTATCAAGGGCCACGACCTCTCTTGCATATACATCGAGTGAGCCGGCATTGGGATTTGCATAATCAATCGGCACCGAAAACTTATGGCCGATCAGAGTCAAACCGGGGAGTTTGAACTTGTCCGTTACGGTGGCAGTGCCAAGAGCATCAGTGACCATAAGCAACCCTCTAGTTAGGTTTTGAGTAATCGTAACCGTTTTGGCTGTATGAATCTTTAAGACGACGGGAGAAGTGTGGGGAGATAAACCTGTTTACGAAACGAAAACTTCGTTACACGAAGATGCTGACTCTGGTGTGATTTCTTGAAAGCGGCACTGTGACTTTATTGTATTGAATTTACATCTACCATCGGCGATTGATTTGTAAACCGACAATGTGCTTGAAGGAAATCAGAGAAGACCATTGCGACGTTTTGATTTCCGCAGTTCAGTCTTTCGTGTTAACCAGCTCTTCATGAAGTGCTGTGATGGCTGACTATGTGAATCTTCCGGGGTGTTTAATTTGACCGGCCTTCGAGCCGCACAATAACCTTGTTGTAGCGATTGCGATTCGACCATGCGCGAATCGCTCGTTCCATGAACCACGCCGTTAGTCATCTTGAGGAGACAGCTATGAAGAAAACCAGCCCCGTAACTGTCGCTGGCAGTGTATACCCCGAAGAATTCACTCCACTGTCCGCCGCTTTCCGCGCTGATCTGAAGCGTTGCGCGAAGTCGGAAGGTCAGCCATCGGAGAAAGACGAAGACCTCTTTGAAGGCGCCGACTAGTAAGTTTAATTCGAACGGCCAATAACCGTTCCCCATCCAACAGTAGTTCAGTTCCCGTTGTGCCGGTCCTAAAAAATCGGCTACGCAGCGGGAACTGTGCACTATTTGGCCAGAGTACTTTGGTACCATCTACAGTGCCAGGATGCATCCCCTGGGAAACGTCAACGGTGGGAAACTCAACGCTGAAAAACCCCAACGCTGAGAAACGTCAACGCTGAGAAACGTCAACGCTGAGAAACCTCAACGCTGAGAAACGTCAACGCTGAGAAACCTCAAGTCTGGGCAACGCATCGCCCTCTCCAAGTTCGGAATCTCGATACCGAATTCAACAACACGAGTTCCCCTCGAGTACCATGCATATCGGTAGACTGGCAGAGCTCAGCCACTGAAGAACCGCTCAGAGAGCGACGCACCACTGGGAGCGCCGG
>CAZISK010000715.1:0-4774 GCA_964541355.1 uncultured Candidatus Obscuribacterales bacterium | reverse complement strand
TCTGGCATACTCGCAGACCGATACGGCAGGGTCGTCGTGTTTCGCGTGAGCATTATCATCTGGGGACTTTCATCTCTGGCCTGCGCCTTCTCTGCCGATCTGAACACGTTAATGGTGCTCAGAGTCGTACTCGGCATCGGCATGGCGATGGAGCTGCCGGTTGGTCAATCTCTGATTTGCGAATTTGTGCCGGCACGGGTGCGCGGAAGATATGTGGCGCTTCTGGAGGGAATGTGGCCGGTCGGATTTGTAACGGCAGGCATACTGGCGATGTTCGTCGTACCGCACTATGGTTGGCGCGGAGCGTTCATTGTGGAAGCGGTGCCCGCGCTTTTCGTTCTAGTCATTCGCAGGATAGTTCCTGAATCGCCACGATGGCTGTTCGATTCAGGTCAGGTGGAGAAAGCCAACCAGGTAATTGAAACGATAGAAAAAAACGTAGAAAAATGTCTGGTCAAAGCCCGACAATCGAAAGTCCAAGAGATCGATGCGACAGAGCCCGATGAAAAGCCGGTTCTCCAACACTCTTCAGATAACAGCGCGGTCTGCCGCCCAACACCGAGATCGAATTTCGCTATCGCGGTGTTGTTTCAAAAGGAGTACAGGAAACGGACGGTCATGGTGTGGATGCTCTGGTTTTTCTCGCTTCTCGGTTACTACGGTCTGACCACCTGGCTGGGCGCGCTTCTCGAGGCCAAGGGCATAAGCTTTGCCAAGTCAACCCAATACATTATTTTGATATCCCTTGCGGGCATCCCTGGATTTTTCTCGGCGGCCTGGCTGGTCGAATCCTGGGGCAGAAAGCCTATGATGATCCTCACCCTGGTAGCCAGTGCAATTTGCGCATTCTTCTATGGCACCGTAGATAATACTACAGTCATGATCGTGTTCGGATTGCTGATGCAATTCTTTTTGTTCGGCATGTGGAGCGTTCTATACGCCTATACGCCGGAGCTCTACCCAACTCGAGCGCGTGCTACCGGTGCCGGATTCGCTAGCTCCGTAGGCCGGCTCGGAGCGCTGCTCGGTCCACCTGCCATTGGATGGATACTGCCACACGGAGGACAGCACGGCGTGTTCACGATGGCCGCAACAGCGCTCGTTACAGCTGCACTGGCGGTGTACTTCCTCGGTGAAGAGACGAAAGGAAAAATCCTCGAGGAGATCTAAAAAAACAAAGTCATGATCGCTTCGGATTCGCAAACTTGGCGTACTTGGCCACCGGTCCTTTTAATATTCTAAACCGGAAGATGCCATTCAAAATCGCGGTCATGAAATAGACAGCAAAATCACTGATTCTGTCTTGTTCGGGACATTCAGAGAGGGCGGCGAGAACCTGCTTTTCTGTGATCGTCAAAGCATCGAGCGCTCGCTGTACGGTGGCAGATTTTGCCTCGATCAGCGCGGACAACAGCTGCTTGCTGTGCGTCTGAGACAGACTTGCTCTGGCGGCGATGTACATCGCATCGATCAGCATCTGCTCGGCTTCATTCGTAAAATACGTGTCGGCACCAGTCGTGGTACGAGCCGGAAAAATCATGTTGACACTAAGTGCAGTATCATCGTCAAATCCCAAAATTACCCGTTGAGCAACTCCATAACAGTTACCCAACGAACGAGGCTTACCTACGTTATTCAGGTGCAAGCTGGTGAGCAGCTGCTCAGCCGCAAATCCGTGCTGCTGTAATAGGGCCAGAAAAATATGCTCGCAGCCGATCTCTTTTTTGCCGGCCCGAAGAGCCTCGTTCTTTGCCGACAGAAGGGCGAACATCAAAGCCTGGCTCAAGGTCACGACGCCCTTGTAGCCATCGCTGAACCGCATCTGGACATAATAAAGCATGTTATCGGATGAGATTCGAAAGCAACGCTTGCTCGTCATCCCACTGGGGTAGCTATTGGGATCAAACAGGTCTGCTGGCGGGAATGCAGCTCTAGTGAGCCAGTCAGGAGCCAGCGCCGCTTTGTCTGTGGTGCGTTGAGCTCGCTCATTACTTGGCGGCTCGGGAGGAAAGGGCAGCACTTCATACTCCGACTCAGCGCTCTCTTCCACCTCTAGCAACGCACCGAGCTCGCGAACATCGACCTTTCTGATATCGACGCCGTTGAGCATGAAACCTATATCTTTGCTCGAACCTACGCCGCCTTCCTTTCCGGAAGCTGGCGTGTTGCGATTGCGGCGCTTGCTTGCGTCATCGGCATCAGGCTTGTTGGAATCCTCGTCGAATGCCATGCAGTTCAGACCTCCGCTTCATACAAGTTAGCAGAAATCTCGTCACTTCGCACCGACTGCAGGGACCTGGGACTCGAACCAGGCAATAGTCTGTTTCAATCCGCTAAGGAGCTCCGTCTGAGGAGTCCAACCCAGGATCTCTTTTGCCTTGGTGATGTCGGGCAGACGGCGGCGAGGATCGTCCTGCGGCAACTCCTTAAAGACTATCTCGCTGCGCGAGCCGGTCAACTCCTTTACCAGATTGGCGATCTCCAGGACAGTCCTTTCCTGCGGATTGCCGAGGTTAATCGGTAAGTGATGGTCGCTCATCATGGTTCGGCAGATGCCCTCAACAAGGTCGGAAACGTACTGGAAGCTTCTGGTCTGGCTTCCATCACCATATACGGTGAGCGGCTGACCGGCGAGCGCCTGCCCAATAAAGTTGGATACGACTCGGCCGTCATCCAATCGCAGCCTGGGTCCGTAACAGTTGAAGATTCTGATGATACGGGTGTCGAGACCATTCATGTTGTGGTATGCCATCGTGATCGCTTCAGCGAAGCGCTTCGACTCATCGTAGACGCCGCGCGGTCCTATCGGATTGACATTGCCCCAATAACTCTCAGGCTGCGGATGAACTTCCGGGTCGCCATAGACTTCCGAGGTGCTGGCTAGCAAGAACTTCGCGCCTTTTGACGAGGCCAACCCCAAAGTATTATGCGTACCTAGTGAATTGACCTTCAAAGTCTGAATAGGCAGCTCCAGATAGTCTACTGGTGATGCCGGGGAGGCAAGATGCACCACCCAATCCAGATCGCCGGGCACGTGAACGAAGTTAGAGACATTGTGGTGAATGAACTCGAACCTGGTGTTGCTGGAGTGCTTTTGAATGTTTTCAAACTTACCCGTGATCAAGTTGTCCATAGCAATGACATAGTGCCCATCACCCATCAGGCGATCGACCAGGTGCGAACCGATAAATCCAGCGGCGCCGGTTACTAAAATTCTCAACGTCCAACCCCCCGATAAGTCATTCCGACCCCAGTCATGTCCTCTTCCTGCAATACATTGCGACCGTCGACTACGAGCGGCCAGCGCATTACTCGTGATACCTCTCTCCAGTTAGCCCGTTTGAACTCCTCCCATTCGGTAACCAGGACTATGGCATCACAGCCGGTGGCAAGTTCAACCAGATCGCTGCAATACTGCATTTCCAGGTCAGGATGCTGCTTCCTACAGCTTTCCATCGACACGGGATCATACACTTTGACGAGAGCGCCCATTTTAATGAGCTGACGTGCAATCCCCAGGCTCGGCGCATCCCGCAGGTCGTCGGTGTTCGGCTTGAAAGACAGACCCATGAGACCGACAGTACGTCCTTTGATGATTTTGAGCTCGTCTTGCAACTTCTGAATTACAACCAATCGCTGATGCTCGTTGACCTTGATCGTCGCTTCCAGGAGGTGCGTCGGGTAATGATATTCGCGCGCCACCTGCATGAGAGCAAGGATGTCTTTTTGAAAACAGCTTCCGCCCCAGCCTACGCCGGCATTGAGAAAAGCGGAGCCGATGCGCATATCGAGACCGATCCCGCGTGTGACCTGTTTGATGTCGGCACCGACCTTCTCACAGAGCCCGGCCACCTCGTTGGCAAAGCTAATCTTCATCGCCAGAAATGCGTTAGCGGCATACTTAATCAACTCTGCCGATGCCAGGTCCGTCAACACGAACGGCACATGCTCCAGGCCCTTCGGTCGGGGGGCGCACTCAGGAGGCTCAAAATCTTGCGTGAGAATCGGATTGTAAAGCTTGCGCATCAGATCGATCGATTGCTCGTCCGTGCTGCCTACGACAATCCTGTCCGGATAGAAAGAGTCGGAGATGGCGCTGCCTTCCCGCAAGAATTCGGGGTTGCTGACCACGGCAAAGGCAGCCGCCTCAGTGCGCGTACTGCGAGCAGGCACGGGCTGCACCGATTGAACGCCCTGTGCAACAAGCATTTCGACCCAGTTGCCGGAGCCGACTGGAACGGTTGATTTATTGACTATTACGCGGCGACGCTTGTTATCGAGCGCGCCGCCGATGCCGCGAGCAACGGTCATGACCTGCGATAGATCGGATTCTCCGTTGGCCAGAGGCGGTGTACCTACGCAGATAAAGATAACATCGGATGCTTTAACGCCTTCGTCTAAATTGTCGGTGAATTTCAGCGTCCCAAGAGCTATGCAGCTTTTGACGAAATCCGAAAGCCCAGGCTCGAAAAATGGAATATCGCCCTGCTTGAGACTCTCCAGTCTGAGAGGGTTGGACTCCACCGCCGTTACCTGGTTGCCGAAATAAGCAAGGCATGCGCTGGTCACGAGACCGACATAACCAGCACCAACAACACATATATCCACGATCAATCCCCGGGTTTCAGAAGTTCTATACTCGAGGGTAGCAGACCGCTCAGGTCTTCCTCAAATATAACGATACGAGCTTCTCAATGTATAGAAACAGACTATATGTTAGCTGCAATCAGGCTTTCTGTAACATCCTTGACAGGATTTCACCTCAACGATTGTA
>CAZISK010000714.1:0-4780 GCA_964541355.1 uncultured Candidatus Obscuribacterales bacterium | reverse complement strand
GTCCTATTGGCTC
This sequence comes from uncultured Candidatus Obscuribacterales bacterium, assembly GCA_964541355.1. GTDB lineage: Bacteria > Cyanobacteriota > Vampirovibrionia > Obscuribacterales > Obscuribacteraceae > JADYXR01. The sequence goes on along the minus strand of CAZISK010000714.1, from coordinate 4,767 downwards.
GGCGTTACGCGAAATTGAGCACAGAGTCGATCGCATCGTTGAAAGATTCGGTCTACAAGGAGGCGCTTGTCTCTCTTGTTGAATACGTTATGACCAGAACCACCTGATGCCGACGAAACAAGAACTATCAGAATACGTTGAAGGTCAGCTTTGTTTTGACGGCAAGCGCTTTTTTCCAGTTGGTTTGAATCTCGAAGGAAAACGTGTTCTCTTTGTCGGTAATGGAGTCGATCCGAATCAGCATATCCAGGGCGTTATCGAGTTCGGCGCACTTGTTGATGTTGTAGCCGAGCAAGCTACACCGGAGTTGAAGAGTCTGGCTGTGACATATAGTCATCGTGTCAAGTTGCTCGACATCAAGATTGCCGATTTGATCGACAAGAAGGTTGATCTAGCATCCACTTATTTCATGGTCTTTGCCTATTGCAGAAGTAACGAGGACAACTCGCGAATCGCAGCAATTGCAAGAGATGCTGGAGTTCTCGTTACGGAGCTCGTGCTGAAGAAGGACGATGATTTTGCCGTTCCGACCTGGTTCCGCCGTGGACAGATCAAGATCTCCGTTGCCACTGATGGCATATCCGGCGCACTCGAGCGCGCTTTGATCAACCGCATAAAAGCATCCTTCATCCGAGAGATGGATAACTACGCGCTATTTGCAGACTTTGTCGTTGAAAAGCTGATCGATGCCCGGTATGAATTGAGAGATGAGGTGGCGCTGACCGAGATAGTGCGTTCGCTGATCTACTCGGAGGACATCTCGCTGGCATTGCAACGCAACAATTTTGATGAGGCTTCCCAACTATTCGGGCAACAATTGAAGGACAAGGTCGGGGAGCGAAAAAAGGACGGCTGAACTTGCAAACTGGCTACAACAGTCGCTTTGTTGTTAAATGAAAAACTGCTGAGGGAATTTCGGGAGTCGACGTGCAACCAACCAGAGAGAAGGGCAAAGAGGGTTCGGCAGCTGCTGCCAAACAGAAGTTCTCATTCCTGGCGGGTGTGGAGCTGGCTGTCGCGCTTATGTCGTTGACGGCTCTGACTGTCTTGCTCGGCGCCTGGTGTCCGCAAGAGTCACAAGTCGGAAGAGAGAAAGTGTTTGAAACCTTTTCTCCCGATCTCGCGAACTTCCTGATCAAATATGGTGTCTCTGATATTTTTCACAGCCCCTGGTTTCTTTTCTTGATAGGAATGCTGACTGTAAATATGGTGGCAGTCAGTTTCCAGCGCGTGTTTCCCAAAGTTCGATTGCTCAAGCATCAAATGCCATTCTTGCAAGGCAAGGACGTTATGAAGCTGCCTTATGCAAAGCGAATAGAGATTGATTCTGCGGCGTCGAGCGCTGCCGTTCTTTCGCATGTAGTCAATGAGTTCGCCAGACGGCGATTTGATGTAAAGGTCAAGGAACAAGCGATAACTGCTGAATCCGGACGATTCGGACGTTTGGCGGCAACGGTTACGCACATCGGTTTGCTTACTCTGCTTGCCGGCGTGACGATTACTTCTTGGACCGGCTTCTCTGGGTTTCATCCAGTTCGCCTCGATAGCACGATGTCGATGGCGTCTTCAGAACACAGCAAACTCTGGATCGGAAAGCTTCCCGCCTGGCGCGTAAGAGTCGATGCGACGCGTCGAGAAAACTACCCGACCGGCGAAGCGAAGCAGTGGTATACCGACCTTTCGATCATTGACAAGGATGGAAAGGTTTTGAAAAAGGGAGAGATCTCGGTCAACAACCCGCTCTCGTACGACGGCGTCGATATCTATCAATCCAGTTGGGGTCTCGACGTGATCGATCTGAGATTCAACGGTCACGATCAGCGACTGCCGCTCGAGCCGATGGGAAAAAGGTATGCTGCCTTCTTGCCGCTTGACCGTTCTACCGTCTTGATCTTCAGCGTTCTCGATCAGTCATCGCCATTGCGCGTCTTTGCGAAGCGTCCAGACTGGGAGGCGCCCAAACTGATAACGGAGATCAGCCCGTCGAAGACAAGCACACTTGGTTCTGTTGAGTTGAATTACGAAAGGGTGATTCCGGTCTCCGGCTTGCAGTACAAGTGCGATCCGGGCCTCCCTGTCGTTTATACGGCTTTTGCTTTCATTATGGCTGGGGTTTTGCTGGCTGCGATACCGCACCGGAATGTCTGGGCCTGCATTGAAAGCTTGGACCAACAGTTTGAAGCAGACGAAAACCAGTTAAGGAACTCCCCTCAGCTGGTTCTATATATTGGTGGTCGATCGGCGAAAGCCAAAGTCGGGTTTGAAAAGCTCATGGACCGACTTATGGAATCGCTTAATCAGTTTCAACCCCAGTCGGAGCTGAGTGCACAACAGGAGCCGGTCGCAACTCCGGAACTCGCCGGAGCAACTCGAGGAGAGTCACATGTCTGACCTTCAGGTCGCCTTAACCAACACAGCCGGCATCTCATCGGTGATGTCATTTTGGGTCTTCGTCGCTTCGAACGGACTCAGGCAACGCCGCGACATTCTGATCAAAATCGCGTCAGGCGTACTTGTTGTTGGCTTTGCCGCTCTCACCATCGCCATCATCGCCAGAGGTATTGAGGCGGAGCGCTTTCCTTTGGCTAACCTTTACGAATCGCTGCTCTGGTTTGCTTGGGCGACTATGGGTGGATATCTGTACATTGCCAAAGCCTATGGAATTAAACAACTAGGCTGGTTGGCAAGCCTGACTGCGGCAACTTTCTTCCTGTATGGAAGCTGGTTGCCCCAATCCCAGCACGATATCGCTCCTCTGGTTCCAGCTCTGGTCAGCTACTGGCGCCAGATTCACGTTCCACCTTTGATCGTCTCGTATGCCATGTTCTTTCTGTCTGGACTTTCTGGACTGCTGCAGCTATTCAGTGCTGGACGGAAACAGACGGTTCTGGCTTCCACGCTGACGATCGCCCTGGCGCTGAGTGCAATTGGGATGGGCACTTTCACCTCTGTCGACGTGCACTGGCTACAACTGCTCTTTGTTGGCGGGAGCCTTGCCGGAATGGTCGTCAGTTTCTACCTCTTGAAAAACTTCGATTCTGCCAAGGTCAACGCCAAAATGGCAGATAGTTATGACGATATCAGCTATCGCTGTATCGCAATCGGGTTCCCTCTTTTGACGATTGGAATCATTACCGGTGGTCTCTGGGCCAACCATGCCTGGGGAAGCTATTGGTCCTGGGACCCGAAAGAGTCGATGGCTCTGGTGACCTGGCTGAGCTATGCCGCGTATATACACTTGCGTGTTTATCGTGAAATGAAGGCCGAAAAACTGGCCCTCGTTGCCGTAGTGGGTTTAATCCTGACCCTGCTTACATATCTGGGCTTCAATACGCTCGGCTTTGGTGGGTTGCACAGCTACGGGCAGTTTAAGTAATCCGGATTCGGTCAACAAAGTAAACACGAGGGTTGTCGAGAGGAAGGCTTTTGGCATCCCTATTCAAAACTTGCTCGAAATTATCGGCACGTCTATTAATCGGAGGCTGTCATTAAGGCTGGCAATAAGAAGTGTTGAAAATCGACTTAGGACGACTTAATTACCTCTTCGAATTGCGCGGGTCGGCGAGAATCGAATACAAATTGCCTGGGTTCGGCATAAATTGCTGACCCGGGCACCTTATCAGACTCAAACCGAAATCAAGAGGTAATTAAGAGATCCTTTCGATATGGCAGGTCAGTCGATTAAGTGTGGGACACCTGTAATTAGGGCCCATCGTGTGTGTTTCGATGGCCTTATGTAACGAGAAGGGAGTGGCCGGAGCTTCAAGCTCGTTATGCAAAACCGAGTCTGGACAGGTGTTTTCAGGGATCTATGCAGTGATGATCAGAAAGGTAACAAGTTGCAAATTAGATCTAGGGAAAACCCGGTTATCAAGTACCAGGTTGGAACATTTTAATAGGGAGGGCGTCACCCCGATTGTGGGATTGGGCAAAAAGATCAGTTAGCCGCTTTTTAACAGGAGCGGGGAATTTTTGCCTAATACATAAGGGACGTTTCTCTCACCCCAAAAAGTAGTCAAGGACTACCGGACACCATGGTAAGAAGAGCAACTAGTAACTACAGTCCAATGACCGAAGACATCGGTCTGGACGACTTCATGCCTTCATTCGTCGGCGATTTCAGTGCGGGAATCGATTTTGATGATTCGCGCTTTTTCGACGAATCCGATGAAGGAGCAGAGGAAAGTATTTCCATCGTCGCGAGACGAAAGGGTCTTACATCTGAAGATCCTGTTCAGTTCTATCTGCGCTCAATCGGCAGAGTAAAACTATTGACTGCGACCGAAGAGATCGAGCTTGCTCGGCGCGTCGGTCAGGGCGATATGTTCGCCAAGAAAAAACTCGTTCAGGCCAATCTGCGCCTTGTGGTCAGCGTCGCTAAGAAGTATCAAAATCGCGGACTGCCATTTCTCGACCTGATCCAGGAAGGAAATCTTGGATTAATCAGGGCTGCTGAAAAATTTGATCCCGAACGGGGCTACAAATTCTCGACTTATGCCACATGGTGGATAAGACAGGGAATCACGCGAGCTCTTGCAGACAAGTCCAGGACAATCAGAGTTCCTGTACATATGGTGGAAACGATCAACAATTTGCGAAAAGCAACAAGAAAGCTCTCGCAGAAGTACGATCGCAGACCGACAATGGACGAGCTCGCAAAAGAAATGGGAGTAACCTTGAACAAGGTGAAAGATATTCTTGCTGCGAATCGAAGCCCGCTGTCGTTGGATACGCCGTATGGTGAAGACGATGACAATACGCTTGCGG
>CAZISK010000713.1:0-4782 GCA_964541355.1 uncultured Candidatus Obscuribacterales bacterium | reverse complement strand
GAGTCACCGATTTCGGACCGGGAATACAACCGGATTATCTCAAGCAGATCTTCGATCGGTACAAGCAAATAGAGGACACCCAGAACATTCACAAGCAAGGCACCGGTCTTGGACTTTCAATCTTCAAGGCGATAATAGATGCTCACGGCGGAGTCACCGGCGTCGAAAGTACGGTGGGGAAAGGATCGACATTCTGGTTCCGCGTAAAAGGATGCGATTGAAAACCCATGAAAATTTTTCAAAAGTGGCTCACCATAATAGCAATCCCTCTCACGTTCGAAATCGTGTTTGTGTCGGTCTTGATGTTCTTCATCAACAAGTGGGAAAGCGAAGTCGAAGATCAACTCAGAGCTCAAAAGGTGAAAGAGGTCATTCAAGAGTTAATCGTCGTTTTTGATGACGCCATCTTTTCCATGGCGGAGTACGCGATGAATCAAAATCCGATTCTTATCGAAGATCTAACGGAGAACAGCCAGAGAAGCGAGCACTTGGTAGATCAGCTCGTCGAGCTTTGCGACAAAAACGATGCCAAGCAAAGCAAGGACGTACAGGAAGTGGCCGACTACAAAGGCGACTACGCGGCGATGGTGGGCGGTCTGAGGAGGTGGGTCGACCCAGGAGTTCGCAAGTCCGCGTCGATTAGCGAGCAGGTGATGATCTGCATGGCGCTCAAGGAACGGATGAACCAGTCCTCGATGGCATTGAAGGATCTGTTTACTTATCGAAAAGCGATCGACGCCGACATCAAGCAAAATCAATCATTCACGAGATGGTGCTTGCGTATGTGGGTTTTTCTTGGTATCGCCTGTAATATCGGTATCACAGTGGTCCTGACACATCTCTTCGGGCGCGACATCACCCGCCGCATTGAGGAGCTCAAGAACAACTGCATGCGGTTGGTGATGGGTCAGGACATCCAACCATCGCTATATAAAAACAGCGACGAAATCGGTAAGTTCAATGAGGTTTTCTATGAGGTGGCAAGCACACTGAAGAACTCCTTCGATCGAGAAAAAGCCAACTTCGATAACGCCGCCGACGCAGTCTGCGCGCTCGATCAAGGCGGACGAATCACGAGAGTCAACAAGGCTTTTCAGGCCGCTCTCGGTGGTCAAACCGGCGACATTCTGCATTCGTACTTCGTCGAATACCTCGATCCGGAGCTGCGCACGGAGTTCCCCAATTTGCTAAAACAGGTTCAGCAAGAAGGCGGCAAGCGTCATGAATACGAAGCACGCATGATCACCACATCGGAAGCGAAGAGAGATTTTCTCTGGTCGGTAATCTGGGAAGCTTCTCAAAAGGTCTTCATGTTCGTCGGCCACGACATCACCGACTACAGACGGCTGGAGCGTGCAAAACAGGAATTCGTCGCCATGCTGAGCCATGATCTGCGTAGCCCGTTGAATTCCATTGGCGCGACCTTCGAGCTGGTACGCACTGGCGCCTTTGGCGAGATCAATTCAAAACTCAACACTACCCTGGAGCGAGCCCAAGACAGCGTCAAGCGCCTGATCCAGTTGATAAGCGAGCTGCTCGACCTCGAAAAATTAGAAGCCGGCGAAATGGAGCTGCGCATCTCGCAGGTCTCGGCCCGAAAAATCGTCGACATCGCCGTCACCACGCTGGAAGCAAGCGCAGAAAACAGCGACATCAAGATCAGGACCTCCGTACCCGACCTGAAAATCTTCGCGGATGCGGATCGTCTGGTCAGAGTGATTGTCAATCTGGTCTCCAATGCCATCAAATTTTCAAAGGAAGGAGATGAAGTAATAATCGAGGTTGGCGAAGTAGATGCAGGGAAAGCGCTGGAGTTTCGAGTAATCGATCATGGAAAAGGAGTTCCAGCCGACCAACTAAGCAGAATTTTCGAACGATACAAACAGGTAAGCCGATACGATCACTCCGTCAAACAAGGCAGCGGTCTTGGACTGGCAATCTGCCAAGCAATCGTAAGAGCCCACAACGGCACAATCGGCGTCGACAGCTCTGTAGGTGAGGGCTCGACCTTCTGGTTCAGGATTCCGCATGGCACATATGAGTAGAAACATTTGTTATAGATTCACAAGACTTTTATGCATTTCTTATGGGACTAAACTCTCTTGCAACAATTGCGCTCTAGTCTCCTTCTGTTGAGAGAGGAGAGCTAGATGAACTCGACAGGCGACGGGCAGAATCGTCATCGACAAAAATCAAGCATTGAAAGCTTTTCGAAGCAGCAGGTTGAAGCGATCGATTACTCCTTCCATGTATTGAGCGCTGCGATTCGAGGTGATCGAACAATCGTCAATCGTGAATCATTCAAGCCCTGGGCTCAGATCGCTAAAGCGCACAAAAGCGAGGCGTTTATGGAAGAATACCAATGGGTTACTGCAAAACACAGGCGCCCATTGGACGGCTGCAACCTGGATCAGCGAAGATCAATCGCAGGATGAGCGAGAAAACACTTACAGTTTCATTCATAACTTTTTTCATGGTGCTTCAGATTTGCATCGTCCCTTTGGCTTTTTGTGAAATCTCGACACCCAATCAGAGCAAAAAGACAATTCAGCCCGAAGACAAGGACGATCTAAAAGACAGCGATCGCAAAGCCCTTCGCGCCAAGCTCGAGAAGGATCGATTGAAGGGATTCATCGGGCTTATCGAGGTTATTGAGAAGCAGGATGTCCCGTTAAAACTGCTGGAAATGGCCTGGTCTGATGGGCTGGAAGATGCAAAGAAAACAGTTGGCATCAAGTCGCCCGAGTATCGAGAGATGCTCCAGAAATGCAGCGCATTCTATCTGAAGCATCACATGTACGAGGAGGCCGAGAATTTGTATGTCCGTGACATGCAGGACGTGGTCGGGTTCAAAACAAATCGCTTCGACGACTTATCTTTGACAAAACAGCAGACAGCATTGATAAGCGAAGACATGAATTGCCGGGCGGCGGTTATCGAATTGCACGGCAAGCGCTCACGCGAAGCGCTTGAACATAGAAGACAAGCTATTGCGTTGCTCGACAAAGCCGGCATCCCGGTCAATTTGGACCAGCGCGCCCTCCTGGCGTTCGGTTTTGCCAACGCCCAAGATGACAACAATGCAAGAAGAGAGTACGAGCGCTACACGAAAGAAGCAAAGAATAGAGCTCAAAAATTCTCTGGACTGGTCTCACTGGCGCGACTTGAGATGCGACAAAAAAACTATCGACTATCCCTGGCATACTACGACAAAGTACAAAAGATACTGGGCGGTCCGCCGATGACCGACCCGTTCTATCCTGTCCTTCATCTGGAGATGGCTCGGACCTGCAAATGTTACAAACGCTATGAGGACGCAATTGGCCATTACAAGCAAATGCTTTCCTACATGGAAATCAAAAAGCCTCGTCCGGCAGACATATATGCAGCAGCCATGAATGAGATGGGAACGATTTATCGCGAACAAGGCGAAATAGACAAATATCTAAAATGCGTAGACAGCTGCGTCGATTACGTGACACCGAATGCAACTACCATCGACCCCTGGTATGCCATCAATCCACTACTTGTTGCAGCCCGGCTTCCGCAGATCGATGGTCGTCCATATTACAAAAAAGCAATCGCACTTGCTGATCAGCGCAAGAACAAAGAAGGATTGCTAAGATGCCTGCTCGAGCTGGGAACTTACGAACAGCGTGATAATTGGCCGGTAGCTCGAGAACGGTATTACAACGCAATTGCACTGGCCCGTCGAGAGAGGCTTCCCCTTGTTGCACCACTTCGTCAGGTCGGCGGGCAGGAATATGCCAAAGGCAATTTCAAAGACGCTCTTGCGCTGTTCAAAGAAGCAGCAGTCGAGGTCAAGGGAACAGAAACCGAACACTTGCACCCGGAAGTTTATGCAGATTTGCTGCTCCGAATCGCGCATTGCTATGCATGCGAATGCAATTTAAAGGAGTCTAACAGGCTCGTTGACGAGCTGGTGAGATACTGCCAGTCGACACCCGAATTCAAACACGACACTTTGACCAACGCTATGTTCTTCGAAGCACGCTCGAACCTGGCCTGGTTGAACGGCGATTACGAAAAGATGGAAGAGTATTTCGCAATGGCTACGAAATTGCGGAGACTTAATGGAGTACGCGACATGACCAGGGTTAAAAATATCATCAATCATATGCGTACTTTACACGTCAAGAACTGCAATGAAGACATGGAGCCGACTCTTGAAAATGCGCTCATCGGCTGGGAATCGATGAGACGCGAGCTTGGTCCAATCTCCGCTTACCGAGCGCTGCTTACAAAAGACCTGGCGCAATCCTTTGAGAGCGCAGGAAAGCATTATGAAGCTGAAGTGATCGGCAAGAAAGCCGAAGAAGATAAGAAGGCGTTGCTCGAACATTTCAATTAATGCTCCACGAGCGATGCACTTCCGAGCATCTCCTGTGAAGCGGCACCACATATAATGCTTCGCGAAACAAAGCGCGCAGTTCCACATTCAACAATTTCTCAAGGATTGGCCTTTAGTATCAATCCACAGACAAACGACCGAGCCCCTTGCCTAGTCGGTCTCTTTTAACATAAGGAAGTGCGGATTCATGCGACGATCAACTAGAGAGAGATTTTTCGCCGAGATCGAGCCTGATCTGCACCAATCCTTTTTCGAAGCTGTTGTCGACGAGGTAGTTCGATTACCCAGAAAGACAATCAAGTTGAAACTCACTCCTCCAAAGCCCACGAAGCCCCATCTCAAACGCACAATTTGGACGGCGACCAATAAATATTGAAAAACTCGCCATTCGGACAATTCCAGACAAATAG
>CAZISK010000712.1:0-4788 GCA_964541355.1 uncultured Candidatus Obscuribacterales bacterium | reverse complement strand
TGCGGCGCGCGAAGCGTTTCTCCAGGTGTTGAACGATCACCTCGATCAACCTCGTATCGAGCGCATGCAAAGCATGATGAAGAGCTTCGAAGATCGAATGCAAGATCGGGCTGATCTGAGAAAGCTCGCCGGAGTTAGATCGAATGCAGAAATCCAAACACACCACAAAACGGCGATCACCGAAACATACAAGAATTTGTCGGAGATGGTGAAGGGTGATAAGCCAGATTCTTTTTACTCGCAGAATACCAGAGCCAAACTTGCCGAAAACTTCATGTATCACGCCCAGGAGCCCTGCACGTCCGATCAGGGGGTGAGCGAAGAGCGCGACAATAAGGGACATGGCACTTGTTGGATCAACTCTTCGACGGTCTGGGGACTGACGCAGCATCCTCATGCCATGGCTGACATGTTGAAACAGGTCGCACTTAAAGGCCAGTACACAACCAAAAACAGTGGAGAGACAGGAACCACCAACCCTCTTACAAGTGGTCGCGCCGATTCACCTCCCCGCACAGTGAAGTTCTCAAAGGAAAATCTGTCGTTCGAAGGCAAGCAGGAAAATGAATGGAGCATAAGTGCTGCTACAGAAAAATGGGCTCGCTCGGGGTCAATTTCTCGCTGGATCGAAGGCGATCGCAGTCCAGTCAGCAGGATCTTCGATTACACATTGCCGACTCTGGGTGGGCGCCCTGAAGGCGACGTAGATGGAGGCACCTACACCTCGGGAGTGACGACAAAGGGGGCGAACTTCATCGGCAGCAGGGACATCATGCATATGGTTACTGGTGACACCATCCTCGACATGCCCTATAAGGTGAAGGACTATAGCAGTCCGGGACACTTGTTGGATGACAACTTCAGGAAGTCTGTGATGGAGAAGGGCGCGGTTCTTAATTACAGTGCAGGACATCAGATGTCGCAGACCATGCGTAGAATAAATGGACAGTGGTGTGTGATTCAAGACAATCAACAGGGAGAGTCGGGGGATCGCATCATCCAACGAATCAGCAATCTAGAACGCTGGGCGAAAGGCGCATCCGGTGCCGCACGCGATGTCAGCGAAGCCGTGCCGTACAAGAGCTTTCGACTGATTGGCGGTGAACCGGAATTTGGTGCGGTTAAAGCGAGAGCACGTCGGTAGCAAATCGCGCAGCGACGAGTATGTTTTGTCTGTAAACGTAGAATCAAAAATCATCGAAGTTATCGAGTGCTTTCAGGACGCGATCCATTGTTGCATCTTCCTGACTGCTTCTGGTTAACGCAATCGTGATCGTTCGATCGCCTACTGCGCATGCCTCTATCTCCATAAAATGGTTGAGGTTATGTTGTATATATTTATCCCTCCGCTGGAACCATGACTCCGTTGCCGTTTCCATGTGCGAACGAAGGGTGTTCAGGTCACCGTCCGTAAATATTGTCTTTTTCAGAATGTCTGCCACCGCTTTCTTCGCATCCGCCGAAAGACTGCCGCTCAGTGCAAGTAGTTGACGCGACGCGTTGAGTCGCTCGAGGCTCAACGACGAATTCAAGCCCTCTTCGATGCGCCGTTGTGCATGAGCCAATGCCCGCGCATCGCCGATGTTCGGACTGGAAAGGAGAGTCAGCGCAAGATCGGATTTCTCGCGATCAGAATTCGTACTAGCACTGAGTAGTGCATCCACGACTCGATGCAGTCCAGGCTCACCGGACTTTGCTATCTCAGTGATTGTCGACACTGCATGCTTTCCGGTTCCCTCACTCGCTTTCACATCAGCAAGCGCAATCAGAGAGTCCAGCTAACTATTGTTTCCATCTTTGGCTCTGGCATCCTTATTGTCACCCCGGGACGACTTCGTCTCAGCATCCGAGTAGATACTCAGGAAATTGAGTGCGTATTGTCGTTCATCTACAAAATTTCGAACAATGTCCATTTTTTCTCCTAAAAGGCAGCCCCAACAATCCAGTAGGCTTGTTGTCGCGTTTCTATTGTTATTTAGTAAGCGAGCGGTCAGTGAAATTATTGTTCGCCTTCAGTGTTGAACAATTGTTGCAAGCGGTACCTGGGTCGAAATTCTTTGAATGACTACTTGATTCTGGTAACATCGCCGATACCTTTCTTTATATTGCTCTTGTACAGTCGAAAGGCCTGCGCGCGGTCGGCTCGTGCCAACGCCGGTTGACTACATGCTTCGTACGCAGCAGCTCGCTTGAGATACAGATTGAAACTTGATGGAGATAACGAAATCGCCTGACTGCAATAGGTAATAGCGTCTCTATGTTTGCCACTAGATGTGCAAAGGGAAGCTATTCTCAGCAACAGACTTATCCGTTTCTTGCTGTCACCTGTTCGTCGCATTTTCTCTACGAGTTGCCTCTTTTGATCGTCCAGAGAGGATCGATACTCTTTAACGATTCCAATGTACTCAGGTAGGCTCACATCTTGAAACTTCCCTCGGCAGTATGCGCTGATCTCGGCGACCGAAAAATTCATACCGTTTTTTGCGGCATCTGCTATTCCCTTTTCTAATTCCTTTTTCTTGCCCATTAGATATAAGGCTGACAGTCTCAGGTGCAAACATTTCTTGTCATTAGGGTAGCGTTGAACTACTTGATTGGCTTTATCGTAGGCTTCCTTGTATTTATTTAGAGCGAGCATGGCACCGATCGCGATGGCTTCCAGTCTGGTATCAGTTGGATGTGTTTCATGGTATGCCTGGCAAGCCTTTATTACTTCCCCGTAATTGTTACGACTTTTTTGAACGTTGATTACGCCAATTAGTGCCTGCTGGTCCGCCGGCTTCTCTTTCAATATCTTTTTGTAGTCGCTCAGTCGCTGTTCATCGTTGAGCATATCTTCAAACTTAGTCATTCGATAATAAAGCAGATCAACGGATGTCGGGTTCTTCTGGAGTCCCTCAGAGATTACCTTGAATGCTTGATCTCGTTTTTTCATTGCAATCAGCGAGTCAGCGCGTTGGATCCAGATTTGCGTATCTTTAGGAGCCAGCTCGGAAAGAAGTTTTTCTTCCGTCGATACTTCCGCTTGTCTGTTCAATTTTTTCAGTGCTTCAAGACGGAGCATATGGAAGTTGACGTCATTCGGACGCAAGGACAGACATCTACCGACTGAGGCTAGAGCTTGGTCACAGCGTTCGATCCGCATTAGGAAGTGCTTTGCGTAGCTGTAGCGGATTTCGCACTCCGAATTCGGTCGTCTGGTGACCGTGTTCTCGCAAAGATTACGCGCAAGTCTGTCTTGCGAAATATCGAGTTTCGGAAAAACCAGGTCTAACCAATCGACACCAAGCGATGGTCGGTTGTTACAGCACTTCTCAAAATCGCGAATCGCATCATCAATCCTGTTGAGTCGCAGGTAGCATGTTGCGCGCAAATAGAGAACATCTACATCTTGATCAATTTCAACGTTGGTCTTCTCTATTAGTCGATTTATGTCAGCGAGCGCTTCGGAAATTCGTTCTTGCCTGTAGGATAGTTGCGCTCTCAATAGCAGCAGAGCTCGTGACCTTGTCGAAGTCTTCAAACCTTCAGTAACTACACGACCCGCTTCTTCGAGCCTTCCATCGCCATCGAGAAGGACTGCTCTTACATACCATGATTGTTCCGATTGGGGATAAGATTGAGTAAGTCCTTTGGCCAGCTGATGTGCTTGGGCTACTTTTCCGCATTCCTTCAAGACCTCAGCTTTGGTGGTAAGCAGTCGAAGCTTGCAGGGACTGGTTTGACACTCGCGGTCGATAAGAGCCAACGCCTCATTTAGACTGCGATGTTTTGCAACTGTGATGTAATACTGTCTTGCGACTGACATGTCGAACGGCACGAGCGAACGGAGTCGCGCTAACACCTCAATCGACTGTTGGTACTTCTTCGCACTTTCGAGCAGCCAGGCTTTGTGACAGGCAACGAAGGTGTTATTTCGGTATGCATCGAGAGCTTTCGATAGCAGGTCTATTTTCTTCGTTGTCGAGGTAGCATGCGTCGCTAGCTGGTAATATATTGAACCCTGCGTTGGATTAGATAGTACCGCTTTGTAGAGCGGAGCTGGATTATAGGGTGAAAAGGCATGTTCTATCCAACACGCACGCCAGTCTTTGAACTTGGCTTTTACTGTCTTGAGCAACTTTTCCGTTCCAGCACTGTCTGCCGCACTACTCAGACACAATACACGCATCTGACAGTAGAGTTCTTCTTCTTTCTCAGGCACTGCATCACCGCTCGAATGGAGCCTTAGATCCTCAGCCAGGCAGTGCAGATCGAGTGCAACGCCCGAGAACCAGAGAAATCTGCTTCGCTCCTGCCTTTCGGTCGGACTCGATGGGGTCAGGCTAAGAGCCTTCCTGTAAGACTTACACGACTCCTCACGGTCGTCGATTAACGAGAGAAAGAGTGATCTCGTCAAAAGCCACGGAATGCTGGCTCCGCAGCGTTTCTCATCTTTCTCGAAGAGCTCTCTCGCTTCGTCGAACCTACCCGTTGTACCGACGAGTAACGCGCGCCAACCTCTAACCCTTGGTGAATCTTCAAATTTGGCCATGCGCTGAATGCCCTGCAACGCCGCCTTGTAGTCGAGGTTTTTGTATGACATCCAGACATCATAGTACAAAATTTCAGGGTTATTGGGCTGATCGCGCGCCACCACTTTCGACAACGCAATGGCTTCATCAAAATGTTCTGCTTCTGCGTGACACCATAGCATAAGTTCGGCGAGAGCTGCATTTCGAGACACTTCATAGTCGTGGCGTTGGGACGTGAGAATTTCTATTGTTCGACCGGTTCTTGAACCCAGGT
>CAZISK010000711.1:0-4792 GCA_964541355.1 uncultured Candidatus Obscuribacterales bacterium | reverse complement strand
TAAGGTGGGCAATAATTTACAATGTCATGATTTCGACGTTAGCACGCCTCTGACATCGCCGCTCTGCTAGCTGGCAGTATCGTTACGCGGATATTCAGTCGGCTGAATCTCCGAAGAAACAAACCCATTTACGGCACATTTACGACGAAAACTCACACCGTTTGAGGCACTTTTGGCGTCTCCCTCGCTCCATCTGCTCCAACGTCACGCGAAAGCTTCGCGAATCCGTTCCAAGTGCTTCTTGCACTCTATGCGAGGGTCGCCGGATTCCTCGAACTCCAGTACGATGTAGCCGCGGTAGCCAGATGTCCGCAAGATTTTTGCTAATTCACCGAAGTCACTGAGCTGTCTCGGTTTTTCAGCGGGGTGAATCTTGACTTTTACTTGCACATTAAGCGTGTAAGGTGCAAGCTTCGCCAAATCACTATAGATATCAACGCTGCGAAAATTGCCGGTATCCATGTTGACGCCGAACCAAGGGCTGTTTACGTCGCGAACGATTGCCAACATGTCGTCTACCTGGGAAGTGAGGCCCCCATGGTTTTCGAGAGCCAGAAACACTCCGAACTTGCCTGCGTGATCGCAACACTCCTCAATCGCTTCCACGGCAAGGCGATGAGCCTCTTTAGCGGATTGCCCTGGCTTAGCATCACCGGAAAAAATGCGAATCACAGGGGCATCCATCAAGTCAGCATACTCGACCCAGGATTTAACGTGAGCGATTTGCTGATCGCGCTGTTCGCCCGGAGGAACGCAAAAGTCATTGCCAACCGCCGTGCCAGAAATGTCCAATCCTCGACGAAAAGCCTCCCCTTTCAACTGCCGCAGATATGTTTCCGTCGGTACTTTGGGGAAGTAATACGAGGTGAGCTCTGTTCCTTCCAATCCGAAGCTCGCGCAATCGTCAATGAAGTCGATAAGGCTCAATCGGGGCGGATTGCCTTGAAGGAAGTCCCGGTAACCATATGCCGCCAAGCTGAACTTAAAATGATGTCCATTGGTGCGCGAGATTGGTTCAACTGCGCAAACTGTTGAGTCCAGCACGGTAGCAGCACCGGCCAGCGTGGCAAGTAGAAAGCGCCGTCGATCTGTGGAATCCAACATGGAAGAACTCATTTCATTAGAGGAGAATCTGGAGCCGCCGGGAATGCCTTAGACTCTATTCGATATTGGACTGAACGGGCACCATCAAAAAAACTCGTGCGATTGATGGCGCTAGTGTAGTGTCTCATACAGCTGGAGTTTTATCGAGTGTGGTTCTTACACGTGTGACTTTCGCATGGATGTCGTCGGCTTGTGCGGCCCACACGGAGGGCTTCGAAAGGTCTACTTGATTTCCAGGATTTCCTGCGTAGCTTGACATGAAATGGCCACGCTATTTGAGCATCTTTTGTTAAGATCCGTATAGGTATCGGGTTATCTCGATGCCACTCGCAAAGCAGAAGAGACTGCCAAATGAAGGAACCTTCCCCGCATTCTCTATGACTTGCTCCTTGTAATGCAATAACTCCACACTGCTCCGGAAAATGTACAATGCAACCTAGACTTCTCCTATTCTTCTTCGTGTTCGCATTTGTCGTCATCGTTATTTTGCAGGGAGTCGCGACTGTTGATGAGCCGGTTAAAGCGTCCTGGAATTATTCACCCGAACAAATACGGCCGTTCTGGGAGAACGAAGTCATGGAGGGCGAATCCGTGTTGTTCATCAAGGACTCGCAGACGGGAGAAGCGCGCGCCAGTGTGCTTTTTCCAATAAAGGAAGTACTGACGGTACGCAACTCTGCCGGAGACATTACCTACGAAAATGGTAGAGACTATAAATGGAATTTGGGGTCTCGCGAGCTCGTACTCCCTCCCGGTTCGCGAATCGTATCTCGCACGCCATCAGAGCTCCGCCGACCGGCAAAGTCCCAGCAGTTCGCGCTGATGCACCGGGACGGAAACGATGAAATCTACTTCGGTGCGAAACTGGAGTATCACGAGATACAGACCTGCATCACCTATTCCCACGCGCCAAATCTGTGGGAAAATGACGTGCCTAAGTTCGACGCGACGGCTTTGCCTCGTGTTTTAAGCAAATTGCAGAACAGGCAACCTGTTTCGATCGTGGTCATCGGCGATAGTATCTCAACCGGCTGCAACGCGTCCGGCTGGGCTCAGGGAGCGCCGTATCAGCCACCATATCCAGACCTATTGCGGAAACACCTGGAATCGCATTATCAAAATCACGTCGAGCTCGTGAACCTTTCCTTCGGTGGAACAGGTGCAAGCTGGGCGGTGACGATGGTCGATAAGATCGTTGACGCAAAGCCCGACTTGGTGATCGTAGCCTTAGGCATGAACGATGCGGGGGGGTGCCCAGCGAGTGAGTATAAAGCCAACATCGAAATGGTTATCGCCAAGATCCGAGAAACCCTACCCGACACTGAATTCATCCTCATTGCGTCCATGGTCGGCAATCGAGATTGGGTCACTCTGAAGCAGGAGCTTTTCCCTCAGTACCGCGATGCATTAGAGGAGCTTCGTGGCCCCGGGATCGCACTAGCTGATATGACATCAATTTGGACTTCTCTCTTAGAGCATAAGAAAGACTGGGATCTGACCGGCAATGGCGTGAATCACCCCAACGACTTTGGCCACCGCCTTTACGCTCAGGTATTATCGAGATTGCTGATTCCCAAGGACGAAGGTACTGCAAAGCCTGCACCGTAGAATAGCCTTGCGGCAAGAGCGGCAAACCGTCCGGCAGAGACTCAGCGGAGCAGTTTCACCCAACAATCCTCTAGCACCGTCATTTTTTATGCACCTGACCGCAGGCTGCTGCGTTCGCTTTTCGGTCAGTTCGGTGATCGGCTGAGCAAATCGGTAAGCTGGAAATCGTAGTACTTTTGCTCTGCAGCAGGCCCACCGTCCATACTGGCATTGGCTACCCAAAACCGCGTGGATTTTGGTTCGAATAAGACATTGTGTAAGTTCGATTTCATGGCAACCGGACAGTCCATCAGTCGCAAGGCCGTCTCGGCTGTGAAGTTTCCCCGCTGTAGCTGAACCCGTGTCACAAGCTCATCGTAACGGCTACCGGCAGAGAGGAGCACAGCGTCCGGCACGGGTTTCGGCAGCAAGGGATGGGCCTCATTCGGCTGCAAGACACTGAAGCGGTCCCATGCTGCCTCCATGCCGACGGCAGTGTTTGACTTACCGTCGGCAACTACGTAGTAGTACTCACAGGTACGGTAATGATCGCGAAAAACGGCAACCGCCGCGTCGAGATTGCTTGCAGTTTCAAGGACTTCGCGCACCAGGAAAGCCATCGGAACGCCATCCCAATGCCCGAGGCCTCGTCCACCCATCTCACCAATCGACACATGTTCGGCATTCATGCCCGTTACCGAGCCGATGAATCCAGCGTAGCTGACGTTTACAAAGGGGATGCCGCCTTTCGGTTTGGCGATGATCAATACGGCGTGCTCCTGTAACCGCATATCGACTCCGTAGTCAAGCACACGCCCGTGATAAAGTGTCCCATCCTTCGTCGCGGAGTTCATCAGGGCAAAACCGCTACAGTGAAACAGCTCCGGAATAAAGTTAGCCGCAACCACATCTTCAACCGCTAGACCAGAACCTTCCGCGAGCCCTAATAGCTCCTCCCAATATTTATCTGGCAAGTGACGCCGCTGAATATTGACGATTTGTGGAATAATCTTGTTGGCCGAAATATTCAATGGCCCAATCTCTGCGATCGCTTTATCGCCATTCTCATGGACCAAAAATTGAACGTTCTTGCGAATGTGTTCGGCTAACAGCTTACCGTGTTGTACTCCCATTTCATGATGCGATCCTTCCAGATGGAGCACCAAGTAGCCATCAATTTCCTCTAGCCATCCAGCCCCGTGTTGAGCAAGGGTCCTCGCATCTGCTGCAGGAGACAAAATGAGCAGTAACAACGCAAAAAGACACCCGAACCATGAAATCGTATTTCGGGAAAACTCTCGAGTCATACCAAGCTCCTAAAGAAACGGTTTTCACGTGGGGCACCGACCACCAAACAGATTACCGCCAACAAGGTCAGTATAACCTTTCACCTCAATCCCACCACTTCGGTTTGTATTCCAAATTTGCCTTAAAGTGTCTCCGAAGTTCACGCAACCAAGGCGTAGTATGCCGTTCACTGTTCTTTGCTGCCGTGTGGAGCCGAGCTTCAAGGTGGAGCTTTAAGCCTCCAAACTCGCTGACTAATCACCGTGCGAATCTCAGGCATGCCAAGCCTGAATCAGAAGCTGAGCGTAGGCTAAACTTAACATTAAAGCCTCATTTTGCGCTGCTGGGCTCCGCGTTTGAACCTCCAACAAAGCGATAGCCGAAAACCCTAACTTGGTCCAGCACGACATGGAGTTGCAGCTTCTGTCCCCGCAATTCTGAGAGATCGGTTTTACCATTCCAGCGGAGCGGCACCCAGAGGTTGTCTCCCTGAACGGGAATACTCTCACCCAGCGAGAATCCTTCGATGGGCTTCCCGTTTTGCAGAATTTCCACGGTGAGGTTCCCCTCGTTCGTCAAGGTGCGAGCATTGATCTCGATTTGTTCGCCGTCGGGCCTGAACGAGTGCGTGTAGAACTCGCCATTCGCTGCCGCTTCGATACCCGCCAAACGACCGTCCTCCCAAACAGCCCAACCGAATCTAGAATCGGAAGGATAACTTTTGTAAAAACCAATAAAGAAGGCCTCATTGTGGGTGCTGGAACTTCCTACATAGGGTAATGCGAGCTTTCCATCTGATCGCCGAATTAAATCA
>CAZISK010000710.1:0-4793 GCA_964541355.1 uncultured Candidatus Obscuribacterales bacterium | reverse complement strand
TGATGCAGCGGTTTTCTCACAAGGAAAGACAGAGCTTGTCGCCGCTATAAAAGCGGATCCAGCCTTCGCGCTCAGCAAAGACGTGAGAGCGGCTATGCGAAGCGCGTTTGAATTGCATTATGGTGCGCAGAACGCAGGAGCAAAGCCGGAGGCGAATACTGTTCTTGATAGTCTTGCACAGACTGGCGCTTCTCCGGAAGGCAGTCAACCGGCTGATGGCGAAAGAGCAGGCCAAAATCTCAAATTTGCCGAAGCACCTCAACAGTCTGACGAACGTTCTTTAGCCAAAGGCTTCGGCATTGATGTCTCTACCACACTAGCTCTTTCCGCGTTTGGAATTGGTCTTGGCGTTGCGTCTTTTTTGAAAATCCGAAGCTCTTTGAAAAATGCGGCTGAGATGAGAGCGCGAGTTGAAAAGGCACATGAAGTTGTGCCCATGGATCGGTCCCCAACTTTTCGGCGAGGTCATGAAGCGTTCAATGTCGAGGGAGTTGCGCGCGACGGCAGAGTCGTGCTGCGCACCGCACCTTCCAATGGAGTCGAAGAGATCGGCCGCCGCACAGTTCGATTCGGCGAGCCATTGCCCGCCGAAGTAGTAAAAGCGCTCGATCATGACCTCAACTCGCGGGTCCATCGCATGTCAACGGCCGAACCTCAAGGCGACGGTACATTTGTCTTGAAGCACCTGGATAGAGGAACTGAATATTATCCTGTATCTGCTGATGGTGATCTGAGCAGGAGTATTTCTGAGATTGGAGGTAAAATCGGTCGCACGGTCGATAGAGTGATTGATGTCCAGAGACCGGTGGTGATGCAAGCTCCTGATGGCAGTCTGATTAGATTGCAACGCGGAGACCGCATCATTCAGACCGGGGTCGATCGCAGCAGCGCCGAGACGGTCACGGCGCGGCAGTTGTGGAACAACTACGATCGCTACAATTACTTCGTTCGCGAAACACCCATTCAGGATCTGACAAGATCGGCGAATACACCGTTTGAGGTCTGTCCGGTAGATGAGAAACGAACTGCGATTGACGGGGTCAGTCGGGAAGACCTGGTCAGATTTCTAGATGGAACCGTCGATCGGATAGGCAATCGCTTGCCGCCGATCACTCATGTCGGACCCCCTGTGGTCGCGGCAGATTCCACCGGTTTTTTGCCGAAACCTTTGCAAGAACTGACACCGGCAGAGTTCAATCCGAAAAGAGCCCAGTTCGGAGAGTATACGCCTATCAGCGTTGACGGTGAGAGATTTTACGCGGATAAAGACGGGACGGTCTACGAGCATTCTGGTAACAAGTTGATCGAATCGAAGCGGACCCGCTCATTGCGCCTGGTCCAGGCTGACGAGTATGGACGGTGCCAGGTCAATGCCGCCATTGATGCCACCAAACCCGGTGCCTTCGAGAGCTTGATGCAAGCCAGAACCCTGGAGCATTCAAAAGGTGCTCATTGGGAAAGAGTCGGAAATGTCGCGATTGCCCACCCCGATCTTCTCCATAACGCGCTACGACACGCTGAATGGCTTCCTTATAGTCCTGTCGGGAAGGATGGTGCGTCGATAGTCGAGCCTCCTGCCCGAGCTTTTCGAACCGACATGAAGGGAGGAAGACTCGATCATGCCACGATCGATCTGCTTCCTGCCGATGTCACATACTCGCTGCGTGATGCGGGAGACGGCACCTGGACCGTATCCGTGGACACACCAGGAATTCGAGGCGACAAGGCGGATTTTGCCACCATGATTCTCACTCCCGAGATCGAGCAGGGCAGAAAGACCGGACGCGAAGTGGTCTCTTCAATCGTACCGGGTGAACCTGTGACAATCTCCGCTCGAGAGGCGCAGATTGTCCATGGTAACGCTATTCTCGCCGGAAAAGGCAAAGCTGTGGCTGGACTCGAGTCGCTGCAGTCGGGTGCGGCGAGAGACTCCAGAATTTACAACGGGCTCAGTAAAGAACAAGTCCAGGCGCTCGGCTTTACCAGAGCCGCCGTTACGAATTCGAAATTCAGTGATTGGCCGGTTAATGATCAAGTCTCCAGTATTCGCGGATTGACTACGGCAATCGAACGCAAGAATGGAGGCGTTGTTGAGCCCGGCAGCCTGGATGCGGCTGCGACTCAGGTTTTGCTGGATACAGCTCGAGCAATAGAGCAGTTTCGCCCGGCTCAAGCGGACCCTTCCATGCTGGACAGGTTGCAAGTCAAGCTTGCTATCGTGAGCGTCGATTTGTTTGAAGCAGGCAGATACGACGAGTCTGTAGCGACGCGAGAAGCTGAGCTGAGGCTGGACTTGATGATACGCGATGCGTTCGCCGAGCAGTACAAGGACAAGCCGGTCGAAGCACTCTGCCGTTCGATTAGCAGGCACGCCGAGAATTTGGGCAGCAGTATGGAGGCTCATCAACGCTTTGCTCAGAGGTTGCAGGCAGCGGCCGGAACCAGTGCTGATGCTTCCCGCGAGATGTCCACTTCGGATAGATTTAAATCTTCGTTCGAGGCGGCTAAAGATGTGGCAGCGATTGTCGAGCAGAAAAGTCGCAGCGGGGAGCTCACAAATAATAAAGAATCATATTCGCGACTGGCCTCTGAAATAGAGGCGCTCGCCACTGCCAGCGGTACTACAGATCAGACCCGAGCCAGAGAGTATCTCAACCAGGCCAAAGCAATTCGCCAGTTCGCAGAGAGCGGCAAAATCCGAATGGATGCTATGGGTCTGACCTTCGACGAGAGCGGCAGGCTCGCCGTCATAGAGTATCGCGGCAATCAGTATCGACCGGGAGTCGTCGGAGTTCGCAACGGTGTCTTGGAGGCATCGGGCGATCTGGAAGGCTGGATAAATCGCGAGCCTTCTGGTGTATTCGAAATCGCAAAACTACTGTCGTCCGGCGAGGTCAAGGAGTTTCCAGCCGAGTTGGGCGCGAGGATCTCGCGTGCGATCCCGGATTTGAAGGGATTGTCTGCTCAGCAGATATACGATGCGTTCAGTAATGTGTTGGCTCTGGAGCAGGCTGCCGTTCGCCAGGGCAAACCGGCGAGCGGCCTTCAGTTCCTTCATGCCGTCGGTGTCACAGGCGCCCCTCAAGCAGGCAGTCCCAATGTAAGCAGGGCGCACACAAGAGAGGCTCGCCCCACGTACAACCCACCTGCATCATCGCCACCGACAGCGGTGGATCAGAAATGGTCCGGTCTTGATTCTGATGCAGCCGGAAAAGCGGACGCGGCATGGTTGCTCAAGGCGACCGAACGATGGGCCGACGGTGTGGTTGTCACCGCCGATGGTGTGCTGGGAGTGGGAGACTTTGCCGGTTGGCTATCGTCCGATCCGAAGCGAGTTTTGGACGTCGTCCTGATGGCGGCTAAGAAAGAAAAGATCGGATTGGATCTGGTCTCCGCCATCGCGGAGTCATCTGAAAAGCTCAAGTCGGTCGAGAGGAGCGTGCTTTTCGATGCATTCCAACAGGCGCTTGATCCTTCCTCGCCATCATCCGAACGCGCTGCGTTCAATTTGCTGTCTGGGTCCGGACTGTTGAAGGAGATTTTCCCGGAAGGAGATTTCCGATCGCCTCAGCACGCTCGAGATTGGATGACCCAGGAAAGAATAAGAGGGGCAATAACAGACACCCCGTCAGGGTATATGAATCAGCTGCTCAAGACTCGCACACCTGAAGGCCGTATGGGTTCGTATTGGGAGAGTGTCGGCGACGGTAAGGTCGCTACTCCCGAGTCTCTAATTACAGCACTGAAGGGCGCTAAAGTAAAAGAATACAATCCTCTGGATGCGAAGGGACAACCGATTATCAAACCACCTGCCAGGGGTTTCCAGGCCGAAATACCCGGAGGACGGCTCGGTCTGGTAAGTCTGGATTCCATGCCAACCGACACCAAACTCAGCCTGGTTGATCCAAAGGGAACCGGAACATGGTCGCTGGCTGTTTCCGATGGCGGTGTGCAGGGTGAACAAACAAGCAAAGTGACGTTCATTGTAGGTCCGGACTCGGATGCGCAGGGGCGACCGACTGGTAAGGAGATCCTGTGGACTGTGCACCCCGGGGATCCGGTGGCACCATCGACGGTGAATGATAATGCCTTACTCTCAGTCAATGACAGATTGACGCGCGATAACAAAGGCTTGCTGATGGTTCAAACAGCAGCTGATGTTCCTCCAGTGGTAAAGGGTTCCGCCCGTCGCATCGATCATGTGACGGTCGAACAAGCCAGGGCGCTCGGATTTGATCTGGCAAAGTTGGAGAATCCTCGCGCATCGATTAACGACTGCAGCTCGACAGCTAAGATGCTGGAGCAGTTTGCTTCGCGGCTGTCGGCACCGGCTGACGTCGAGCAGGCGAAGCTATTGAGTTCGGCAGCGCAGGAGATGCGCTCTTTTGAGCGTGGTACTGCTTCTGGTGCGCAGCTTGGCGAGTTACGAGATCAGATCAAAACAGCGGCGCAGAGTTTTGAAAGACAAGGACGATTTTCTGAAGCCATATTGTTCAACGAAGTCACCACTATGTTAGAACCGATGGCTGCGAAGGCTCAAACCAACAAGCTCGTCTTGGAAATGAGAAACAAGGTCAACGACAGGCAGAGTTGGGATCCGGTGCGTGTACACTACGAGCAGACTGCCAGTTACATTGAAGCAACTACGAAAAGAGGAGGCTTCGCCGACAACCGCTGGAGTTACGACACGCTTCGCCAGATCATTGATAGCTGGCATGAGGAAGGGCGTTTGCAGGATGTTCCTGTTGATGCATTTGACATGGCGTCGACGGAGTTGAGAAAGATTGCCGAGT
>CAZISK010000709.1:0-4795 GCA_964541355.1 uncultured Candidatus Obscuribacterales bacterium | reverse complement strand
TCGAACTAGGCCTGGTAAGATGATCCTCACCAGGGCTGGTCCTACAAATTTCAACAATGCCTTAAACACTCCCAAAGGGTCCAACCGTGAACTCCTTTCGAACCTCGAGGCATTACCAATCCGTGGTACCGCGCCTGGCTATCGGCAATCTCTGTTCCGGAGAGAATGGCCGATTGCTCTTCTAGAGTAGGAGGCTTGCCTTCTTAGAAAGGCCGCCGGTCCTCGCGTTCAACGGCAGGAAGTTGCCTTACGGCTTCTTCTGCTGTTGCGGTTGCAGGGACTTGTTGTACGCGTCCAGCTCCCCCTGGAGCCAGTTGCGCAGGTCGTTGATCGACCTGTCGCCGACCGATTGGGAGAGCTCTTTGCCTCCGGGGGCGTAGAGCTTCACGGTCGGCCAGCGGTTGACGCCCTTCTGTTGCGTCAAGCCGGGAGCCACGGTCTGCTCGACCTTCGTGAAGAGGATTTTGCCCTTGAACTCCTGGGCCAGCTGCTCGATCTTGGGCTTGAGGTTTTGACACGGGCCACACCAGCTGGCCGTGAAGTCGACGAGCACGAGCACCTTGGAGTCTTTCAGCTCCTTGTCGAAGGTCTTGTCGTCGTCGAGCTGCTTGACCTCGACAGGTTTCTCGGCTTCCTTCTTGACGGGTTGATCGGCCGCGTAGAGGATGCTGGACGCGAACGCGGTGGCGAGTGCCAACGCGCAGAACAGAGACAGTTTGAGGCTTTTCATGTTGCGCTGGTTCTATCTGGCACGGGCAGCGCAAGCGAGCTTGTGGCAAGTTAATGCCGATGGTTGAGCCCGCTCGAGCTGCCGTGTATGCCGTTGACGAGAGACGATGCTCAGTGGCACCGTCTTCCGCACTAAGGTTTTGACAATCCAGACGACGCCTACGTGGCGACTGCCTGAAATTATCCGGACATGGGGCGGTACTCCGATCCGTGGAGCACCTTACGGGCGAGATGCGTCTTCGATTGCTTTGATCACCGCCTGATTGCTCAGGATGGTGGGAAGCACGATGGGCTGTGTTGGTCGATGCGGACTGAGTACAACGTAGAGAGGCACGCCCGCTCTGCCGAACTTGGCCAGAAGTTGCGTGATCTCGGGGTTGCTCAAAGTCCAATCGGCCTGCATGGTCACTACGCCCTTTGCCTTGAAGGCGTCTGTGACGGCTGTGCTTGCGAGCACAGTCGCTTCGTTAACCTTGCAGGTTTGGCACCAGCTAGCGGTAAAGTCGATGAACACGACCTTGCCGTCCTTGAGGTGCTTGTCCACCGCATCCTTGGTGAAGGGTTCCCAGGTGACGGCGCCGGGCGCGGACGGCGTGTTGGCGGAAGTCCAGTTGCCGCCTTTCACGGACGGCCATGTCACGAAGTACATGGTAGCGCCCGCGATCGCAAGTGCCACTGCCAGCAGTACCGCTTTGCGGCGACGCGTTGCTTCGAGACCACCGAGTTTGTTGTAGAGCCAGGTGCCGAAGGACGCCGCGAGCAGGAATGCTACGGTGCCGGCTACGCCGTCCGGTCCGACCTGACGGCCGAGGACGTACAGCAACCAAACCACGCTGCCGAGCAAGATGAAGCCCATGGACTCTTTGAAGTTCTCCATCCAGACGCCGGGCTTGGGAAGCAGTTTCATCCATCCTGGATTGACGCACAGTAGAACGTAGGGCGTTGCCAGCCCCAGTCCAACCATGAAGAAGATGGTCAGGACCACCCACCAGGGCTGCGCGAAGGCGAACCCGATGGCCGTTCCGAGAAACGGAGCGGTGCAAGGCGTGGAGAGGATGGTAGCGACGACTCCGGTGAAGAATGCGCCGGCCAACCCCTTGCGCTTGGAGAGCTTATCGAGACCTTCACCCGTGCCGACCTGCATGAAGAACACTCCGAACAGTCCGATCGACATGACCGTCAGGAGAGTCGCCATAGCCACCACGAACAGCGGCTCCTGGAACTGGAAGCCCCATCCGATGCTGTATCCGAGGAACTTCGCCAGGATGACGAAGAGCGCCAGCGATACGCAGGTGGCGATGGTGCCTGCCGCGTAGGACAGACCCAGTCTCACCATCGTGCCGCGACTCTCGCCCGCCTCTTTCACGAAGCCCAGGATTTTGAACGAGATCACCGGCAAAACGCAGGGCATCGCGTTGAGGATGATTCCGCCGATGAAAGCGAAGAACAGGTAGGTGAGGAACCCGTACTGATCGGAATCCGCGCCCACGGGCTTCAGATCTTGATCGAGTACCGAGGTCGATTTGCCTAAGTTCTTCACGTCGCCGGTAAATCCGACGTTGGCGAATTTGTCCTGGTTGACCGGGCTGGCCGCACTGGTCGGAGAGGCGACCGTCAGGGTGATATCACTGTTGGTACTACCTGGAATGCAACTGTCTTTGCAGGCAAGCCAGGTAATCTTGGCAGTGAAGTTGATCGTGTCGCCCGGCTTCAGGTCGTCCGGCGGCAGGACGGTGATGGCGATGGTGGTTTTGCCTGTGTAACCGAATGTGGTGAAGCCGTTCTCTTCGAATCGAGTCGGTTGTTCCCACTCCACATTGACCACCTTGAAGCCCGCGGGTACCTTCACGTCGACGTTGGTCGGCATGCCGGTGTCGCCTGGTTCTCGGTAGTAAATGTGCCATCCGTCGGCGATCTTGAAGTCGGCACCGACTTTGAACGGCTTGCCAGGCTCGATCGCGGTGGTGTTCGCGACGAGACTGATCGTGACGTTCTGTGTGGGTGCTTGTGAAGCATTTCCTTGAAGCGGCTGCTGGGCCGCGCTTGGGGAGACGCAACAAAGAAGCAGAAGTCCAGCCGCGAGGGCTGAGCAGATCGTTTTCATAGTGCTACCTCGTTGGGGGCTAGCAATAGAGGCTGTTTTCTTCACGGAGGAGTCGCTGGTCGCATGCGCGAACAGTGAAGACGAACAGTCATTCGGGCGAAGGTCAAGCCGTATCGACGGCACGAGAGCCACTGCAAATGGTGGCGTCCTTTTCACGAACAGCACAAACCCACGTTGGTGGGAAAGAGATCGAATCCTGATTCGTGTTAAACAGGATGTTCTGGTTTCGCGACTCCTCGGAAACGTGCAGGTGAAAAGCTCAATTACTCTGTCAAAAAAGTGCACGTCGAGGCAAGTTGCCAAGCAATACTTAAAAATAATTCCTTGGAAACGATGATGTTGTCAAGGAATTGGAGTTTGCTCCAATGACAACTATCATCTTCGAACACACTTGCATATATTGGGGTTTGAACGGTCCAGTCACCGTCCTAACCAGCAATATCAATAGTCCGGACTGGGCCAAATGTAGCGCAGATGGGACTATCAGCTCTTCGAATAACCCACTACGCTAGCCTTGTCAACCCAACCGACTTTGCCTTTGTGGTCTCCGGTTTTTATCTTGATGCGCAATGCGATGTCGGATTCTTCAAGGACGGAGACTTTCGTCTCTGCGCTAACGGAGACGACCTTCGCTGGAAGCTGGTTGTTGCTTCTTTCGATAAGATGAGTCAATTGAGGCTCTTCGGGGAAAAGTTGAATCTGCCCTCCTGGGCTCCAGAGCTTGGTATCCAGAGTGTCGGACGTGACTTCGACTTCCTTTCGCTTGGAAAAAAACATCTTTTTCGCAACGAGATAAACTACGCCCGCGCACAGCAAGATGCCAATCAACGAGATTGCTAAAAATGCAAGTTTTAGAACGAATGCGAAAATGCCGATTAAGACGCAGAAGACAATCAAAATCGCGACTATTCGCAAGACCACACCAAGGGGTGACATTCGTCATTGTGCTCCTGAACTCCAACCTCCGCAATTGTACCCAAGTTGATTGCGTAAATCGCGCTATTGATCACTCTCCATTTGCAAAACAGTAAGTTTCAACATTAAACCAGTAACCATTGTGGACGAGTTTTCGGAGAACCCCATAAACAGTGGGTTGTAGAAAATCATGCGGTTTGGAACAATCGATGGTTGTGTCGTAGTTTTTTCGTGTGTGTGTTTGCTGAGATCTCGAGGAGGCAAAGCGCGACGAACGGATAATTCTGGTCGAGAAGAAATTTTTTGAGCGATGCCTGTCGTGTGACTGGAGCCGCGTGAATAGAGCGTTACGACGCGAGCCTGCGTGCTCGCTTTCATCGCGCTGTATCTGTCTGATTTGACTACCGGCGTTGCAGCGAGACTCTGAAAACAACTCCGAAAACAGCAGTTAAAGCGATATCCCAATGAGATGCAGGTTCTCGAATGGTTATCGTTTCTAACCTTCGACAGCAGTCCATGCTTTTTGCGATCTGTCGCGAGCAGCATGGCAACAAACTTTGAGGTGAATTCATATGGAATGGTTCTTGACTCATGTCCTATCCCCACTTCTTCTTCCCATTTTTGTTCTCGTCGTCCTTTGCATCATCTGCGATGTAAAGCCGGATACGTTCGTAAAACTATATCTGGATATTCTCCAGAAGTTTTTTGAATTATCGATAAGATTGCTGTGGCAGGCGCTCGTGAAGATATGGCAGATCCTGGTGTGTGTGCTGCTCTGCATTGGCTCAAGCGGACAGGACTGCGGAAAAGCGCCCAGGAAAAAGACGGGCGTGAAAAAACGACAAACTTCTGGGGAGCGCGATGAGGACGCCGAGTGATAGATACACGTCGCGGCGTGTGGAAGATCCCGGGGGAGCAGGAGCGCGTCTCCTGCTCCCCGGTTTGAAAGAAAAACGAGGTGAGATAGTAGAGTTCGTGATTGAACGAATCACGCGAGACTGTCCTATCCGTCGTTGAAATTCATAGATAACCGCCCTGGGCAAAGAG
>CAZISK010000708.1:0-4795 GCA_964541355.1 uncultured Candidatus Obscuribacterales bacterium | reverse complement strand
CAGAAGCAAGGAGACAGCTTGAATTAGGTTCATGTGGAAGCTTAGGCATTAATCATTGCTATGCCTGCCAAGAGGTGGATCTGTGTGAAAACGAGACTAGTGCGATGATTTGCGGGGATGCTTCTTGGCAGGAGGTTGTCAAGATAGGGATATTCTGCAATTTCATTGGCATCTAGCGAAGCTAGCATCAAAGCTAGTTTTTCGACCATTATTGGTTTAGATATTTTGACCCCGGTTCTCTTTGAAACTGGACTGAAGCGGCTGTATGTTTCTTCGCGACGTCGTCGTGAGCACTGGAACGTGCTAGTTGCACCCTCGAGGTAGATCTGACAACGATTATTGAGGCAGCTTTTATTTGAGCTGCAAATCAAGCGAGTCGTTTATGTCGGATTACCTGCTTACCTTGTCAAAACGCTCTGTAATGTGTTTGGCGAAAGATTGATGCTTGCCTCTGTCACTGAATGCAGTGTACCCAGCTCTTTTGTTGTGTGTTAACGAACCAGACACGGGCGACTGGTATCATAGACTTGATTCCAGAGGGAGTGAGATGGCTAAGATACTAGTTGTAGAAGATGATCCACAGCTACTCAAGTTATTGACGGACTCTCTCTCATTTGAAAGACATCTAGTCGAGAGTACCTCTAATGGTAATGACGCTATCAATAGACTGCTTGATTGCAGCTATGATCTCATTGTCTTGGACTGGAACTTGCCGGGTGCTCAGGGAATTGAAATCCTGCGGCAATACAGAGAACGAGGAGGTCAAGCACCGATCCTTTTTCTCACAGGAAGAGTGACGACAGCAGACAAAGAACTCGGCTTGGACTCGGGCGCAGACGACTATCTAACCAAGCCGTTCGAATCGAAAGAGTTTGCTGCCAGAGTAAGAGCCTTGCTTCGTCGCCCAAAGCGCTTAGTGGCCGAATACTTGACCTTCGGCAGCCTCAAGCTGGATCCGGGAACATATAAAGCCTGGTCGAACGACAGAGTGGTTAATCTCAGTCCTCGTGAATTTGCGTTGCTTGAGTTTCTTGTTCGCCATCCGCAGCAAGTCTTTTCCATAGAAACTTTATTGCATCGAGTTTGGGAGTCAGACGCAGACATATCACCAGAATCAGTTCGTGTTCTAGTAAAGCGGTTACGGACGAAGCTTGGGGAGCCGTCACCGATTAAAACGGTGTTCGGTGCTGGCTACATGCTTGAAGCATAGAAATGCTTTTGAAACACTTTGTAATAGACACCGACACCTTTTCCGCTGTTGATCTTTTAGGTGGTTGTTAGCTCGCACGATGGCACCACATGTGCAACAGCCGCAGGCAATTCTGTGCTCTGTCTTCGAAATGTCTCACGCAGATTGGAGGCGCACAACTCCAGGCGTATTTTGTGGCCAAGTGATTTAAGACAAAAATCGATTCCACTAGCGGATAGACGGCGACCCGCACGATTTACGAAAAGTGGCCCACTGTCGAGGATTTGCTCTCGTTCGTTCAACCAGAGAGAAAGGGCGCGACTTGCATCTGCTGGGACCGTAATAATGCGTGCCTTTTTTCCAGAAATTCTTAGTTTGATCGCTTCAGGTGTGGTTATGACGTCCTCACTGTTCAAGGAGATGAGCTCGTCAATTCCCACACCTGTTCTAAGAAAGAGGAGCGTGATGGCAGAAAGCTTTGTAGACGAGCTTTTGAAAAGATGCCTCAGTAACATCGACTCTTCGCGGTGACTGAGTTCTGCAAAAGGTTTGGTGACGGCCCTATACTTAGGAATTCTTTGAAAAGGCTCACCAACGAACGTAAGAAATTGAGACACTATACTCAAGCTGAGATTTATAGTTGAGTCGCGAAATTCCAGTTCGGTACGCATCCAGCGTCGATAATCATCCAAAAGGTCCCGCGCGCTGACACTACTGGTGCGTTCGTACAAATCCAAGTACTCCAGGAAGTTTCGTAAACGAGATTTGTAAAGGCGTAACGTTCGTGGAGAAAGTGCACGAGCTTGGAGGGATCGCTCGAACCCGTCGAGTTGATACAAAAGATCTTGTACTATCATAGAGCGAATCTCCTTTTATGTAGGCATGACTAGCATGCCACTGCAGGAAGTGGCATGCTATTTCCACTTTGATGTCCCTCTCTGTCTCTTTAAGCGCTGAGCTGCCGTCAGGAAAATTCCGAAGCGCCGCCTAATTTGTCGAAATGATTGTAGCGCTATGCAAACTTCCTCGTGCAGTAGATAATAGTTGCAAGGTCATTACATTGGTATTACAGACGGCTGCTGTAGGGGGAGGTACTGGACTGAAGATTCTTCACAAAGGACTGTTCATCGTCCTGCTTCCATTCTCCTTGAATCTCATCTTCGCCGGGTGTCTCGCTTTTTTCTATCTGTCCTCCGAAAAAGCACGCGCGGAGTATGAGCAGTCTAGGCAAGTAATGGAAAATGTAGGAGCAATACTATCGCTCTATGCCAGGGCCGGGGAGTCAGTTTTCAATCAGACCATGGTTGTCGACGTAACTGGTGAAGATCAATTTGCTAATTTTGAAACCGAAATTCCTGCTCGCTGGCGTGAGTTAGAGGCAGTTTGCATTAATCGACCCAAACAGTTGGCTGCCATCCACCAATCGAAACCGAGAGCAAAGCTGGCATTAGAAGCAATAATGGAAGCAAGGAGCCGCCTGGCCAAACCAGGAGGTCTATTATCTTTGCTTAGGCGACCGGAAGATCAAGAGAAAACAGCTGTATTGATCAGTGAAGTCTCTGACGATTTGATGAGCATTTTTATGGAGGAAAAACGGCGAAGAATTTATTTGCCGAAACAAGAGAGTGAGCGGCAATTCTATATGCTCATGGCGTTCGGAACTGGCGTTGTGCTAAATATTGTTCTGGCAGCGCTGCTTCTCGTCTACTTTGGAAAAGAGGTCACAAGTAGGCTTGCTGTCTTGATTGCCAACATCACAAGTATGGCTGCTGGAAAGCCACTCTTGCCGAAAATGCGGGGAAGTGATGAAATTGCTTGCGTTGATGCTGATTTTCATACTATGGCTGACGCCTTGGAACGAGCCGAGAGTAAACGGAAGGATCTAATAGCCATTGTCAATCATGATATTCGGACGCCGTTGACTTGCATAGGCTTCTTTTTCGAAGCCATGGGGTGTGGTGTTTATGGTGAAGTGCCGGATACCTTGAGACACATTATGGTCGTCCCGGAGCAAGAGTTGAGTCGATTGAAGCAACTGTTGGAAGAGCTGCTCGCCGCAGAGCAAAGGAGCCGTGGTGAAATCTCACTACTGTTGGACACGACTAACTTGCAAAATGTCTTTTCGAAGGCGGTCCATGCGACCAGACATCTGACACAAGAGAAAGCGGTACGAATCAAATCCATGGCTGACGAACCCATACTGGTTTATGCCGACGAAGACAGGCTAGTACAGGCATTAGTCAACCTGCTCGCCAATGCCATCAAAGGTTCGCCAGAAGGTGGAGATGTGGTGTTGAATGCAACTAGGCATGGAGATACAGAGGTGCAGGTTGAAATCTACCTTCAGGGCGGTAGTATTGAAACGATGGCGTTCGAGAAAAGCATGCAGTTTAGCAATCAGAATGGGTTGAAGGGCTCAGAATTCGGGTTCTATATCTGCAAAATCATTATCGAAAGACATGGCGGAACCACAGGAGTGCGTCGTGAGCCGGACCGTGACATATTCTGGTTCAAACTGCCGATACCTGCCATGACCCTATCAGAAGTCCGAATTGATGGGGGATAGCAATGAGGATAATTGAGAAGGGCTTGATTCTAATTTTCGTCCCTCTTCTAGTGCAGATCCTCTTTATTGGCGTTCTTGCCTACCTATATCAACGCTCGATCACCGCAAGCGCCGAGGCTGACAAGTCTAGACGTGTGATGAGCGGTGCCGGCACGCTTGCTGCTATGTACAGTCAGGCTGGTCAATGTCTTGTTAACGCTGCGATCTCCAGAGACCCTGATATGGAAAAACAGTTTCTCGCCATTGTCGACGAGATTCCGGAGGACTGGTCCGAACTAGAGCATGAGTGCAGAGATAGACCGACTCAGATCGCCAATCTCAAGAAAATTCTTCCGCGTGCACGGCAGGCTGTGGATGTGCTCCTCGAAGCAAAACACAACCTGGTACAGCAGGGTGGCGTTATTGAATACTTTAGAGGCAAGCACGATCAAGTTACTGGAGAATTGCTTCAACAGGTCGCAAAGGACTTGCAAGCGGTTTCCAGAGAAGAGCAAAGATTATATGGTCAGGCTCCTCTTCGAGCGTTGGCTAGTCAAAGCCAACTCTTCAACTTCGCTGTTGCGGGCGTGTTACTTAACTTCCTGCTTGCAGCTGGGCTGATGGTTTACTTCGGCATAGGGATAGCTAAAAGGCTATCTCTTTTGTCGGAAAATTCGAGGCGTTTAGCTCTCGGAGAGTCTCTCGTCCCGATCATGGGCGGCCATGACGAGATTTCTCGTGTAGATGGAGCATTTCATGATATGGCTATAAAACTAAAGCTCACAGAGGACCGTCGACAAGAACTGGTTGCTATTGTGGCGCACGATATCAGGATCCCTCTATCATCGCTGAAAGCATTTTTTGAAGCCGCGACCCTCGAATGTCTTAGCCACCAACATCTACGCACAAAACTAAATATTTGCGAGGCGGAGTTCAACCGCCTGATTACCCTGATCGATGACTTGCTTATGGCCGAAGAGAATAGAACTGACGCGATCGCCATGCAGTTTGCAGTTATCGACTTGCAAGACGTTTTATCCGAGGCAATAGCTGCAATTGAC
>CAZISK010000707.1:0-4795 GCA_964541355.1 uncultured Candidatus Obscuribacterales bacterium | reverse complement strand
ACCTATAGCGGCACCGAAGTCGCTGACATCGGCGGAATCAACTCCACCGGATTGGGTTGCCACAACGTCACTCAAGCAGACGTGCGCGCCATCACCAGCGTCGGTACCGGTACCGGCAACTGTAACCTCTACACAGTGTGGGGAGCCGGATGCGGCGGCGTATCCGGCAGCCAGTCCAGACTGGCCAGGGCTATCGCCATGGATACCGGCGCCACCGTAGCATCGGGATCGATGAACAGCACGGGCTTCACCGCCGTTGAAGTTCAAAAAGCAGACCTTCTGTACGGACGCCAAGCCGGCACGGAATGCAGCGATCCAGTAGATCCTGCTGGTAAATCCGGAATGAAGCGCTTCTCCACTGGAGCTTGTATTCCTTACATTCCTGGCAACAGCTCTTATCCGGTCAACTTCGGACAGCCGGACAGCCCGCTTGCCTACATCACACAGATAGGCGATCCCAATGCCCCCAGTAGCTGCACAAAGGGACTGGTCGACAAGATCCATGACAGAATGCGTCAGGTCGATCCTCGCCTTACAAGAGGTCAGATCATGTCCGCGCTCGGCACACCATCATTGCCTCTCGGACTTGGCAAAACCCTAGTGATGTATGTTCCAAACCCGAATTCGGCCACTCCAGCAGTAGCAATGATTGATGGAGACACGATTACTTCGGATTACTTCAACCTCACCATGCAAAATGATGGCAGAACATCGACAGTAATCTCCCATTGCGAAAACACTTATCAACTTGAAGACACTATTGTCAACTCGAAGAAGTCTGCGGGATGCTCGATTGGCGACGCTGGATTCCACGAAGCGCCGTTCACGCAGGGTCCAATCGTAAATGGTACCGACCCGGACGACAATATTACGACAAACCTTCCCGCAGCTGACAGAGCATTCTTCAAACCAGCGTCCGGATTCCGCAA
The DNA here is from genome assembly GCA_964541355.1 of uncultured Candidatus Obscuribacterales bacterium. GTDB lineage: Bacteria > Cyanobacteriota > Vampirovibrionia > Obscuribacterales > Obscuribacteraceae > JADYXR01. The sequence continues at coordinate 3,866 of CAZISK010000707.1, read as the reverse complement.
CCTCTTAGGAGATGTCGAATTCGAGAACGAAGCCAACGGATCAGGCACCTTCTGCAAACCTAACTAAGTTTACGAGAAACTGACCGAGATCAACGAAGACCCGCTCCGAATGCAACATTGTGCATAAAGAGCGGGTCCTTTGTTATTCAATGATTCCATGTGGTAAATTGATCCTGATGAAGTACTTATGCGCTTATGCGTTATCAGAAAAGGGGAAAAGAATTTGTCTAGCAAGCAGTTGCAGTTTGCGTTTCTCATGCTCACGTTGTTGACGATTTCGAATGTCGCTGAGTGGTGCACCGCAGCACAAGCACAACAACGAGGACAACCGCGACGGCCGGGACAAGGCTGGCAGCCTCCCCTGACTAACGAGGTGCGAAGAATTGCACCCACCGAGTTTGCATCGCAAAATTTGGATCAGGAGATAGCCTTACCCAACGTACCAAGTTATACGGGCAAACAAGTTTTTATGAATGGGGTTACGTATCCTAATGCAAAAGCTGGTCCAGGTTATTATCTAACTTACAATACCGAGCACACGCCACAGCAAGTAAGAGACTGGTGGAGCAATGCCTTGAAAGTAGATCCCTGGAAAATAGTTGCAACCGATGGCAATGTCTTGCAGTCAGTTGGAAGGGATGGTGCGCATTGCATGATAACGACCGGTCCGGTAGTTCGCGTTCCCAAAGAAAAAACCAAAGGAATGCGCGGCAGTTACACGATCTTTTTTCAACAGCCACAAAAGAAAGAGTAGTTGCCGGCCCTTTCCGTGAATGCCAGCCTTCTTGAGCACAGCTCCTGCTTTTTCTTTCGTCGAACTTCGATACAATTCGCTCCAATCTGGATCTTCTTTGTCGCGCTCTTTTTTACACTTCAAACCACCCCATCCTGTGCCAACGAGCTGGCAGTCGGGACTTGCGCAAAATCAGCTGATGAATACATTGATCTGCCCTTGAGACAACCCGAGCAGTTTAATTACCTCACCCGAGAAGAGATTTATCAGAAAAGAATTTCTTCGGTACTGGCCGTTCCCAATCTCTTACAGCGAGACTATCGCCCACTGGAGAATGTATTCGAGCAAATTGTCGATGGCAAACCATGGTGGGGTCTCCATGGATCGTTTGTCTTCGAGAAAGGTCAGCGCAGCCTCGAGGGAGAATCGGAGGAGTCTCGGTTCATTCTCAACCCTTTCCTCCTGGTCGCCCTGAATTCATGGACCGCCGGAATTTGGGATAAGGACAGAGTTTCCGAAGAAGATCTTCGACTACCTGATTTTCCATTTTGTTGGCAGCCGTACATCGCTCGATTCTTTCCAAAGCGCAAAGCCATTCAGATCGGTTATGACGTCACCTGCTTCGATCGCTCGCTTAAGCGCTACGACCGGCTATTACGGGACCGAGAGCCCAATCGTGGTTTCGGGTTGGTGGCATACAACGCACGTGATTTTGGATACAACTACATATTCGTTCCGATCGATCAGTCTAAAAGCATTGTCAACACTTCCAGGAACAAACACCCGGTCTTGATTCAGCAATACATTCATAGCGGGGACAGTTGCGGCTGTAGCGAATGGTGCAACAACATGAGTCCGGAACAGGAAGAGATCGATCACTTTGAATTAAAAGCATTGCCTGCAACGCTGAAAGCTCTTTTGTGGAAAAGGAAGCCTTCCTCGTTGACCGAAGAGCCTGACATGACAGTTGTTATAGAGCTGCGCTGAAGGATTGACGAACATGCAACTCGCCGAGTCAATCTGCAAAACCGGGATAGTCAAAGTCGTATGATTTCAGTGTAGTCAACCTCGGATCATGGACAGCCCTGCCAAAAGTGAAATTGTAGATCACCTCATGACCGTCACTGAGAGCCAAATAGTTGTTAATCGCATCATCGATGAAGCAACCGATTCCAGTGGCATCCCAGCCCAGGGCGCATGCAGCCAGGTACAACATCTGACCGATATAGCCGGCTTCATAGTGCACCAGCTTATATGCTCGATCACGATACAGTTGATACCCTCGTACAAAATCGGCAATCATCGATACGGAGAACGCTCCGTCAGCTGCGATTTCCTGAAAACAGCTCGTCGACATAGCGATCTCTTTTTGATCTTCAAGCAGAAGAGGAACAAGGAGGCTGCTGGATCGATCGAAAAAGTACAATCCTGGCTGAAGACCGGTGACTCGATGCACGTAAATATAGAGCTGAACGAAGTGAAGGCTGGAAGGATTCTGCCAGACCCCGTTCAGTACTGAATCAGCACTCTGGAAATCGGCATCGAAACCCAGAGTAGCAGATCGCAAAATATACTCGAGATGAGCTTTCTCCATACCGGTCACACCATCCATATCTACCGCTGACCTTCTCTTGCGGATCGTCTTATGAACAGAAGCATGAAGGCATTCCGCACCAATCTTGGTGAGGTCGACTCGAATCGGGAAAGGGTCTGTTGAAGCAACGATCTCGCCAGGCCGATCGAAACTCTTGAGACAGTCGGATATAAGCCGCTCGTGCGCTTCGCGACAATCCGATCTGGTGTATTTCGTCGCTTCGTACACAGCATCAATCGATGGATAGTTGATGATTTTCGATGACAGATTGCTTGGACTTGCCGGAAAAATCTTTCTCTCTGATGTTGCCGCGCCGGCAGTCATAGGCTTTTTCGCATCGGCCTCGTCGAGCAGGATCAATGCCTGCGGCACCTCCTCTTCCGAGAGCTTGAGCTCTTCCTTGAGCCAGTCATCAGGAAAGAGCGTTACTATGCGCGATCTCCATCCGAGCGCCGCCGCCGACAGCATAATGGCAGCAAGAGCGTGACCCAAATCATGCTGGCAGTAACGAAATCCACGATCGCGATACTTCCAGGATTCGCGAAAGAAAATTGAAGTTAACGCCACCACCACCGAAGGTGGTGCGCCGCCTATGCCAAGAACTTCACAGATTGGGGAAATTAAATCGCCGGAGATGCGCTCTTCAAGCCTGTGCTCGTCAACTCGATAATGGTAAAGCCCGGACGGAAGCTTTTCGACCGATTGCCTGGTAATGATGTAAGTGTCTGTCGGATGCAAATTTCCTGATGAAGCATTGCCTCTCAAAGCCCATCGGTTATTTGTACCGACAACCTGTTTCCATGCACTTATAGCCATACTGTAAAAGAGCAAGTTCGAGATGAACTTCAATCCGAACTCGAGGCTTGTTGATGTGATGCTATCCGTTTCAACCAATCCATTCGACGAAATTTCTGCAAGCGTCGCGACGGTTTCGAAAAAATTTCTTTCAGAGACCTCGAATTCATGGGCTAGATCGATCAGTCGAGCACCGTGATAATGTAAAAACGGATTCGGTTGGCTCGCCCAATCCAGTCGGTGCCCGTAGGAATGCAACTTCTCTACCGTGTGTTTGGTGGCATCGTGGTATCGATAGAATTGAGAGAGCTTCGTCTTCTCCAGCACACTGAGCGCTTCCATGGAGATACTCCGATAAATCCGGGGCGAAATAGATCTTCAAGTATATATTCAGGAATAAGTTTGTCTTGGCTTTCACTTCCTTTCAGCAGAAGTTGCCAATAAAAATTTATATGCCGAGGTCGATGAAGCGATTGAAACTCAAAGGCGAATCCGAAACCGTTGATATTTGCCGGTTTTCAAGAACACTAATGGGTTATCAGTAGTGGAAGAACAGGGAAAACCCTGTAGCCACCATTGAATGCCACAAAATATGCTGGAAGAGAACGAGCCGCCGGTTCCCGCGTGTAGCCCGAGAAAGATTAACCATCAGCCGGCGGCACCTTTGGGAATCGATTTAAGAGAGAGAGGGGAGAGGTAGTAGACTTCCCTCTTTTTCACTTGTAGAGCTACAGGTACTCAATT
>CAZISK010000706.1:0-4800 GCA_964541355.1 uncultured Candidatus Obscuribacterales bacterium | reverse complement strand
TCAGCGTTGGAAGACTGAATTAGAACCCTGGCACAATCCTCGAGACAAAAAATCGCATACTTCTGGCAGCCGTCCACATTGCTCCTCAGCCTGTTGACTGCGCTGCGGAAAAGCGCTTCCGCTCGAAGCAACTGCTGCTTCTGCATGTATACACGCCCTAACAACAATAAGCTGAACGATACTTTCTGGTCGGTCGGCGAAAGCGTCTTCTCTTGTATTTCGATCGCTCTCTTTACAAGGGATTCGGCACTATCACTAGAGCTCGATACCAGATCGAGAAGGGCAAGCTGCTCCATCAGTTGAGCCACGCCCAGATCCTTTTCCCCTTTCTTCTCTTTCTCGGCGAGCTTCTCGCTGAACTCCTTCTGTCTCACCTCGATGCTCTTCTGGTTCAACTTCTTTGCATCTTGAGCGTCGGTCACGGCGCCAAGCACATCGCCCAGGGACAGCCGAGCCTCCGCTCTGTTCAATAGTCCGTCGGTGTTCTTCTCCTTCGCAAGCGCGACATCAAGGTCCTTGCGCGCAAGCAGGAAATCGCCCTGCAAATTGTAGGCCTTCGCCCGTTCGACGTAAGCGTTGTTCAGATTCGGGTTAAGCTTCAATGCATCGTTGAAGGCCCTAATAGCCCCCGGATTGTCCCCTTTGAGGAGCAGGGCGTGTCCAAGCTCGCACTGCGCCCCGGCATCTCCGGTAAGCTGATTGGCACCATTTTCGATATCACTTATGGCTTTGTCCTTTTCGCCCAGATAATAGTAGGCTCGTCCTCTGCGAATGTAGTCCCAGGCCGGCTTACGCCCCTTGCTCAAGGTCTTGGTGTAGTAGTCGATCACCTGATTGAAGTGCGCCTTTGCGCCTTCCTGATCGCCCTTTCTAACGAGCAGCTCACCAAGGTTGTAGTGAATCGAAAACGACTTTTGCTTATACTTTGTGATCAAAAAATTATAGTCGTCAATGGCGCCATCGTAGTCGTAGGCTCGCATTCGGCAGTCCGCTCGCTCTTCACGGGCAGGCACGGAGTTGGGCTCGAACTTCAAAAACGCTGTGTAGTCTTCGGCAGCTTTGAGAAAATCTCCGTTTTGTTTATAGGCGGCGGCTCTCTTCATGTGCGCCTGACCATTCTTGGGGTTCAAACGCAAAGCCTGGGTGTAGTCATCTATAGCCGCTTGCTGGTTGCCTTGCGAGCTGTTGAGATCGGCCCGTTTCACATAAGATTCGACCACATTAGGGTTGATTTTGATTGCCTGATCGTAATCGGCGAGCGCACCATCAAAATCCTTAATTTGCACTCGAGCGTCGGCTCGGTTGAGGTAGGCTTCATACACATTCGGGTTCTGGCGGAGCACTTCGGTAAAAGATGCAACCGCACCCTCGTAGTCCTTTTTGAGGATTTGACGCAATCCCCGGGACAACTCATTCTCATATGTCGGAGTTGACGAATAGGCTGGAATTTGACCGGAAAGCATAGAAACAAGCGCGATAGTGCCGGCAAAACGACTGAATCTGTTCACAAAAACCTCGCTGGTTCGTTCCGTGGATTCTACTTCTACTGCGTCCGTCAGCTTTTTATACCCAGTTACGACGCAACGGCGTCGTTGGGGTCTGGAGGCGATGGTCGCACCAGTTTACTTCATTTGATAAACTGGTTATTCCGCCGGCTTGTCGTCAAGGCGCTTGGCTTCCTCACGATCCTTGTTTGCCAGGTCAAACTCGCCAATTTTTTCATACGCGACAGCCCGCGCCTCATAAGCGCCGCGTTCGAACTCAGGTGCCATGCTGATGGCGCGATTGTAATCCGAAACCGCCCTCTGATACTCTCCCTTCGCTGCATACTCCTGTCCTCTGAGCCGGAACAGTTCGTCGTCATATCCCTCGAAAGCCATCGCCTCGGTCAGCTCTTTAATCGCATTTTGATGGTCGCCTCTTTCGCTCATAATAGCGGCGCGTCGCTTATAAGCCATACCTTTAATCGGTACGTTTTCGTCGCGCTTCTCCAGCTTAATTACCTGCGCATAGTCTGCCAGTGCAGCGTCTTTGTTTTTCATAGCCTCATGCAGCTGAGCTCGCATGTAATAAACATCAGAATTATCGGGATCAAACTGCAGGATCTTTTTATAGTCAGACAGCGCCTTCTCTCTCTGTCCAACCTCAACGCAGATCGCAGCCCGATACTTGTAAGAGTCCTTTTCGTCCGGCGCTATTTTGATAGCCTGATCGAGAGCCTGTATCGCCTTCTTCGGGTCTTTCTTGGCAAAGTACAGGCGTGACAAATACTTATAGATCTTGGAATCACCACAACCGAGCGCGATGGCCTTCTGCAAATCCTCGATAGCAAGGTCGTCGGCACCGCTCACCCCATTGCATCGCGCTTTGCCGCGAATCACGTATGCCTGCACGTTCTTGTTGTCGTGCTTTAAAACATCGTCGGCCAGTGTCTCCGCACAGAAGTAGTCCTCCTTCTTGAATGCGTTAGCGGCAGCTTCCAGCACACCATTAATGCCGTGCTCAGGATGATCTACGTATCTTTGCTTGGCCTGCTCCAGTGTCGGCCTGTACTTTTCAAAGGCGAATCGTTCGAGATCGCCGTCGAAAGGTTGCATCTCCTTTTTTTCGGCTGCCTGTTGAACCGGCTTGGTGGCACTCTCCCGGTACGAGAAATCCCGACACGAGGTCAAAGTAAATAAGACTGAGGCAAGACTCAAGACAACTAGTAGGTCTGATTTTGTCACAGCAACGCCTGATCCATGTCGGAACTCTTTGAGTCTACTCTATCACGCGCAGTCGGCATCCCGTAACCGATGTTCATAGCTCCAGAGCAACGCGATCGACCGCCTGTTATTCTCTCGAGAATCACGATGGCACCGAATGTGGTAGCAGATATCGGTCGTTTCAAAAGATACATCTCAGTATTGGGCTTTCTGGACCGGATTTTTCAAGTTTACACCTTTTTTCGTGCTGTTCATTTACGTTCCAGAGCTTTTCGACACCTCCATGCGTGCCACCGGATTCGGCTTCAGCTACAACTCGGGACGAGTATTCGCTGCAATTGCGATCGTTTTTGGAGGGCAGCTCATCGGCATGTTCGGCGGATCGTATGCACTGGCGGGCGCGACTGTAGCCAGCGTTTACTTGATTGGAGTGCTGGCTTCATTTTTCATGCCGGCAACAAGCGGTCAGGTAACGCTGCAAAGCGAAGAAACCCATCTTGGCTCAATAGCAGAGCCTCTGGTCGAATCGGTGCTCGTCGATATTGTTTCCGCAAAAAAGATTCGCTGAAATTTGCGGCAGAGATCCGGCAACTTGTTGTGATCAAACGGCGGCACTCTCGTGGGCATCGTTGGCTTCGGAGCCGGTTGCGCGGCTTTCGGTGGAACACGTGCGTCAATTGGTCATTTCGGTGCGCTTGATTGATATGTGTCAGAAGCATTTTCGGTCTGGGATCCGTCAGACTTTTCTGCGGATTTTCCTACAAGACTGCCGAACTTCTTTGATGCACTCATCCAGGCTTGCCGCGCTTCATCAGGCTTCACGAACGTAGCATAGCAAATGACGCTGACCAGAAAACCAATTAACAATCCGATTCCAGCCAGACGAGCCATCGGCGACAGGGGCGACTGACGCGGTTCTTTGGCGGCAGCGAGATTGGTGAGCCGCATAACGGCGGTCTCTTCCTTAGTGCTCTGATTATTGCGCAAGTTGACCAACTGCCTAAGCGTTGTACGCAGGTTGTTGTTACTCCTTCGCTTCTCGTCATTGCGACTGGGATCACCTGATTGCAGCTGACCATCAGCGATCTTCTCAGCAACAGCGGACTTCGTTACAGACTCCGTCTTGACGGCTTCGATCCAGTCGACCAGTCCGTCTTCAAACTCCTGCGCATTCTTTACTCTCGAGTCATCCTGATCGACTGCATCGTCCAAGAGTTGCACCAACTCATCAAGTCCGCCGAGCTCCGGACGTATCTCCTTGAGCGCATCGAACTGGATCTTGACGGAAAAAAGTCGATTATAGATGCCGTCTAAGGTAGCCTCTTTCGCTGGTGGCTCCCCGGTAGCCAGGAAGTAAGTCAGCACCGCCAACTGATAGACATCGGTCTGTGCGGTAATCTGGCCGGGCTTTAACTCCGCCGATGGATTGCACAGAAGTGCCTGTTGCAGCCAGGCGAAGCCGAAGTTCGTGATTTTAACAACAATGTGACCATCGATCTCGGCAAGATAAATATTGCGAGGGTGCAGGTATCCATGCATGATTCCAGCTTCCTGCGCCGATTGAACACCGTGACAGGTCTGGACGATGGTATCAAAGAGTTCGGTCTCCTCACAGATGAATCCACCTGCATCGACCAGCTGATTCAAGCCGATGAAATTGACGTATTCCCAGATCAGATGAGGTTTTCCCCCAGGTGAAACCTCACAGGCAAGCAGTTTGAGAATGTTCTCGTGATTGAGAGACATCGATTCTTTCGTCAATCTTGCAAGCACCTCGGGCTGATTGACCGAGACGTTCAGTCGTTCAACCAGAACCAGCTCATTCGACTTCAGATCCAGCGCCGTACACAGGGTAGCTTCCGGCTGTTCGTGAATAACAGCCTTCAACTCATAGCGATCGAAGAGGACTGTACCGACCGGATCATCGATGGGCTCGCTCTCAATCTTTACACTGACTGCTTCTTCATTGTCAGACATGGTGATTGCTCTGTCTCATGGAAGAAAATTCGAAATAGCCCACGTGTACCAATTCTAACTGATCCAGTACAACCGAATTAGAGGTGTTCCAAAATGGCGGCTCAAGAACCTCATTATG
>CAZISK010000705.1:0-4814 GCA_964541355.1 uncultured Candidatus Obscuribacterales bacterium | reverse complement strand
AGTTCCTGCAGAAGCAGGCAGAACGCAAAAAGCTGACGCTGACTGAAAAACAGTTGGCTTTAATAGCGGCCGAAATGGTCGGAGAGCTAAACGCTGTAGCCACGAAGGTCACGAAATCAATTAACTCGGCATTGCTGGACGCGGTAACTGCAGAACAAGATCGACGCGAAGTCAAAGCTCTCAATGCCGGCGAGAAGGCGCGATCCATATTGGACAAAGGCAATGCACTGGTCAAATTCATTGCTGCTACTGATTCGTATCCTCCAGGCCAGTATATGGTTACAGGAAACCGAGACGTCCCAGCAACAGATCGAGCTGGACAGCCCGATTACGAACACACCGGAAAGACTCGTGGAATCAAGCTGGTCATTCCAGAAGGCCCTCCAATTCCGAGAAAAGTCGTTGATCAGGTTTTGGAAAACATCAATAAGCTTGGTATGCGTCCATCAGAGGTCGAGCTGGTGTGGCAGTTGGAAAACGCGCGAGGAGACTTTACCCAGTACGAAACGAATCCGTTTTTCACAAGAATAAGAGTACGGGTGGGTAAAACCGACCATCACTTCCTCAGCACACACACACACGAAACAGGACATTTGTTTGACTTGAAGGTCCTCTACACCAAAGGGTCAACAAAAACACCCAGAGAGATCGACACCCAATGGAGAAGATCTCTCATTGATATGGACAAGTTCCCGGACATTGGCGAGTTTCGTCGAGGTCATGAGGGTATCGAGTGGGTGGCAGAGGTTTTGAGGAACCCCCAACATCCATATCATGGAAGGATAAAAGAGATGGGCCGAGTCGCTGGGCTCGAATCAAACGATTACAAAGGACACAGGGATCTCGTCTGTGAAACCGCCTCCAACCCTGTTTTCAACCGCGATAAACCCCAATCGAAGGCTGATCGTTCCCAATACTGGAATAGTCGCGGCGAGCTGCTCGCCGAGATGTACATGCTTCATCAGCAAAAATCGGCAGCTTTAACCCGCGGCGAAAAGCCAATGACTTATAGAGAGCTTATAGAGCGATTCACACGTCCACGCGATGGCGACAATTTAGATTCGCCAAAACGTGCTGATACCATGATGCACTACGAAGAGCTCTATAAATTCATGGAAAAGCATGTGTTTGAGCCAAATGCAATAAGAGAAGGTGCGATCGCCCGCTTTCAGCAGCAACGAGGTCCAGCTGAGACACGAGCTGTACGAGACGCGCTGAAACGGCACGGTCCTGAATCACCTGAGTATGCAAAAGCAGTAGACGCAGCACGAAGAGAAAGCCAGAGTAGAATTCCCGATGCGGCTGTACGCGAAGTATTCGCGCGCGATCACCACCTAGACCCCAAGTTCAATCCAGACCACCTGACAGCCGCCCAGCGAGCGCTGTACAACCAATATTTGAAATTGAAAAACCCGGGTTTCGATCCACGATCTGATCAATCCGTACAAAGAAACGTGTGCGAACAGCTAGCCGATGCCAAAGGCAAGTTCGAAGCCCTGGAGAGACAGATGCGTGACTTCAACCTCAGACGTCTCGAATCAATGCGAGATGGACTAATGAGAGACCATTTGCGGGATTTCTTGTCCAAGCAGGAGGGCAGGTTCCGCAACGATATTCACAACGCCTGGGAAGCTGGCTTGAGGAAAGCGCACCAGCAAGCAAAACCACGTGAACCATACAAACCGTTCAGCGAACCAGCGCCTGCTGGTGAGGTGAACACGAAAGAAGCATACAGAGACTGGTTGAAAGCACATTCGCGGCTGGAAACAATCAATGACCTGTTCAAGTTGCACCAGATCAACAAGGCGAGGCAGGCTGACGGTCTTAAACCGTTGACTTTGGAGCAACTGCTTCAGGTCGCCACTTCGACAAAGATAATCAGCCCCGACAAGGCAAAAGCATTGAGCCATCACGACGCGCTCTTCAGACATCTCGAGCGAAAGGTAATCCCGCACATGACCGCTTCAGCGAAAAGGGCTACCGGTAGCGCGAGTGATAGCGGTGGGCGGAGAACGATGTTCTTCGAACTAAATCAAGAGCCGCAAGCGGGACAAACGGCAACAGTCAACTTCGATGGCGGCAAACTTGAATTGACACCCAGCCGAGACGGCAAGACATTTGTAGGAGAGCATAAAGGTCGCACCGTACGGCTTTCTCTGCTAAAAGCAGACGGCAAATGCTATCTGTTTCCGGTGGTGGCCGGCGGGCAGTCTGTGACCGCAGGTACGATGACTTCTCTTTTGCGCGACATAATATCTAGTAAATCGCCTCAGCAACGAGCCGGACTTGTTCACATTTACGCTGATGCAGTCGAGGAATTCACTGGAAATGCAGCATTCAGCAGACTGGTCAGGAGAACAGCAGAGCTTAATCCAACAGACACGACTGCTTTAGCACGAGTTCGCAACGAATGGTTGACCTACTTGCTAAGTGGTGACAAAAACCTGGGTCTGGCCAGGTTGGATGGTGTCGACTTACCCGCGCCGGTAGACGGACTCCGCCGCGATTTGAGGCGGGTGGATTTGCGTGGTAGTCGATTGGATCGAGCACGAGGATTGGGCGCAACTGACCTGACCGACGCCCGGCTTAGTGGCGCGAGCATTCGGCGTGTCGACCTTCAAGACGGACTGCTTCCAAATGCTCATTTAGACAGAGCAAACCTATTAGGCTCCAATTTGGATAGAGCCGATTTGCAAGGCGCACTTCTACAGCTGGCGAGATTATTGTTGGTAGACGCACGCGGCACAAATTTCTCCGGCGCCGACATGAGAGGCGCTCGTTTGAACGGCAACTTCGGCGGAGCGAATTTCAACAATGCCAACATGCAAGGCGCCGATCTCACTCGCTCTACATTTGTATGCGACGATGGTTCTGCCAGCTTCAACGGTGCAAAACTGATCGGAGCTAACCTGCGCAATCTCGGTCTTGGTCGCCGTGCACAAGTCGGCCCGGGTCTAAACGTGACTTGGGTAGGCGCGGACCTGCGTGGAGCCGATCTCAGGCAGGCAGATCTGCGCGGTGCGAATCTGCAGAGACAAGACCTGTCACAAGTCTACTCTTTGCGTGGTGCGCGGCTAGAAGGTGCCGATTTGAGCCACTGCCAACTTAACCAGGAAACGTGGCGACAAATTGCTAATGGCGAGATCCATATCGACCTTCGTACAAAGCTTCCGCCAAGACCAGCAGCAGTGGAGCACTTCTTCAACATGGCGGCGATTGATACCACTCACAGTACAATCTTTGACCGTGGAGTGCGGACAACTCGCCCCGGCGGTCGCGCAAGTGGAGAGAGCTTGCTGACTAGAGACAATACAACCAGACGTGGAAGTGGCAAACCCGTTGAACTCATGCCGGACAAGCAACGCTTAGAAGTGTTGCTAAAAAAACACGGTATCGAGGGTTCCAGATTGATGCAAGATGAATTCATAGTGCCTCTAACCAAAGCACTCAACGACGCTTTCGATTCATCTACAGAAACACCAAAGAAACTTGAGGCGTTGCAAACATCATTAAATGATATGTGCAAGAAACTAGGCATTCCAGCAATAAAGCTAGAACTGATTAAAGGAAATTGGCACTCCGGCGGTTACAGGAATGGCAAAATTGAAGTCAACGAAGTGCATTTCGGTCAAAAACGAGACCTCATCGAGATTCTTGCGCATGAACTAGCACATCACGATCAGCTAACTCTCCTTGCCAGAAGAATCAATCAGCTTCTGCCTCCCGAGCACAGAGGCGATCCAGCGAAGGTAAGAGGACACTGGAGAGACAACGTATTCGCAAGAACACCGCTCGATCAAGCAACGATCGCAGCAGCGATCAAAGATGCGCCACCGCTGACAATGGCACAAGCGAAGCGCGCCGACTATCTCCTGCGCATCTGCAAACCATCCGATGCCGCTAACTGGTCAAGCGGTCTTGCAGGCTGGTGTAATAGTGTGGCAGAAAGGTCCAATGAGGTCGGTTCGAAGTCAAATGCCGACCTGCGCACTTATGCATCTGATCCGAAGAACAAGCGCTTGCTCGCGAGCATCATGAGGCACGAATCGACCGCCGCGAAGAAAACGGTTTCGGACCTATTGAAATTGCCAACACTAACAGACAATGACCTCAAAACACTTCGATCGCATTTAGAAAAGGCCCGGGAGTCTTGGCTTCAGCGCCGGGATAAGTGTTTGGAAAGTTACCGCAACCATTTCATGGAGATAGAGGCGCGTGCAGTGGGCGCGCGCACGCTCACAGCTGCATTCGAGACAACAACTAGTGAAGTAGAAAAAAGAAACGCCCGGCTCTTAACACTTTTCGAGACTATTGATGACTTTTGAAAATCGCTTGTCCATTCCTAAAACGGCCACTTGAATGGGAGCGAGACCACCTTTGTGCCTTGAGGATTAGATTCGGTCCGTGCCATGAGGGCACGATCGCGACCAATCTGTTCGGCGGCAAAGGCGAACAGTCTCATACCGCCCTTGTCGTTGAGATGGACGGAGTCCTCGAAATCGCAGGTCTCAAACGTGAGTGTACCAACAGAGGTCACGACCCTGGCATTGTACGTGGTGGCAAGCTGCTTCACCCTGTTGGAAAAGCGTTTGGTAATATACTCGGGAAGGAGAGCGAGATTCTCTCTTGTCACCGGCATCTCGACGAGCACCACAGGAATATTCTTGGAGTACGCAAGCGCAAGGAATTTTTCCAGACAGCCCATCTGAAGTTTAAAGACCTTGTTGTTAACAGGTGAGTCGCAGAAAGAGATCGATACATCAACAATGGATTTATTGGCGGAGCCGAAGGAAGATGCCTCTGTTCTCAGCGCC
>CAZISK010000704.1:0-4815 GCA_964541355.1 uncultured Candidatus Obscuribacterales bacterium | reverse complement strand
GCGCGCACCTTTGGGGTGGGTGAGGCCGGAGGTTCGAATCCTCTCGCCCCGACCAATAACAGGAAGCCAGAGCCGGACGTATAAAAGCGTCCGGCTCTTGTCTTTTTGGCTATAATCCCAGCATTACATTCGCAACCCTAGAAGGTGCGCACCACGGTTGGACAAGACCAAGTTTGAGAAATTACTCGCCCTGTTCTTTTGGGCTGTGATTATCGCGGGAATCGTCATCCGGCTGGTCAATCCCTTCATTCATAATCCTCTTGATTATCTATCGGGATACTGGCTTTCCGATTGTCTTCGGCACTACACGAATGCGCTCGAATGCTTTTCCACACGAAGCGTCCTGGCAGCACTGGGCATCATCGACCCGATCGGTTATCAAATATGGCTCAGCGCCGTCATGCGAATTACTTCAGGTGCGCGGATTGCAGTTGCCTTGTACGCAGCCGGCTTGAGCATCATCACGCCATGGTTATGGTATCGCTGGATGCTTCTGTCGGTCGGTCAGAAAACGCTTGCTCTTGGCGGCTACGCCATCTTAAGCATTCTGCCTGACTGGATCCGACTTTATCAATTTTTTATGCAGGAGACTCTGCTCTTACCATTGGTCGGGTTGTCACTGTGGATGAGTTGGTGGGCAAAAGAGAAGCTCGACAATACCTCATTTCTTGCTTGCGGCTTCGCGTGGGGAGCTTGCCTCGCCACCAAGACCACTACTGTTCCACTGGCTGTAATCGTCCTACCGTGGCTCGTTTGGAAGGCTCGCCTTCAGAAAAACATTCTCGCGGCAGTCTTGCTGATCTTAGCGACTGCCTGTGTATATGCAGCGAGCCCAGTGAAAATATTTACGCGCATTCATGCCTTTATCTTGTGCCCGCCAGGCGACCACCATCGCATCCTCTTTGAGAGCGGGAAGAAAGACTTGAAGATCAGATTCAAGTTCATTGATGCGCACGACGGCTATCGCATGTACGACGCCGATATCCATTGCTCATCACTCTATCGCCCGCAGCTTGCGCCGCTTAGCAACTGGGAATCGAGCCGCGAAGGCGTCTGTCAATTTGAAATCGACTATACAAAGTCGCCAAATCAGTATCTGCCACCTTCGACAATGTCCTTCGGAGATAGGCTCAAATACACGCTTGAGAACATCATCTTTTTCTTCTTTGGATTATCCTGGCCGGAAGATTGGTTCGGCGATGATCGACGTTTTCCGCTGCTTGCGCAACTCTGTCCTCTGGCACGATTCATTTGGCTTCCCATCACGATGGCCGTGCTATTTCTGGCAATCAAAAAACGAAGCTTTGAAATCATGACGATTCTGTTCACAGGTTCCATGATGGTCTTTCTTTTTCAACAGTCATTTGTCATGGAGGCGCGCTACAAGAAGCCCTGGGAGGGTGTCGCCGTGGCAACGCTCATGTGTTTGATCGCAAAGAAAACTCTGAGGCAATCATCGCCACCCGACCCCAGCCCGAGCCAGTGATCAGCAATTCTCCTGGATCGTATTTCAAATCGAATAACGACAAAAAACTGGAGTCCAGCGGCGTTGTATTCGTCTAGACCGAGATGTATCTAAGAATCCGTCGACGCGCAGCCTTGATTCGTTTTTTCTGGCGACAGGATGCTTGCTGAGCCTTCATAGGAAAGTTCTGCTCGAGCGATAGCAGGCGTCTGTAATTCCTTATATCAATTGGATATCGCCGCACGTCGATGGAAGGAATCGCTTCGAAACAAGGGCTTAGATGTACAAACTCGCGAATCTTGAATTTCAGGATCGTCTTCAAGTAGTCGTCGAGCTGGTCGAGCACAACGACCCGGTCATCTGCTGAAGGAAACATACCTACACCATTTGCACGAGAGTTTTGAATTGAACGATTGTTACTAAGCATAAATTTGACATCGGAAACATATCATCGGCACAGGAGCCCATGAGTCGTTGAATGTTAGCAGAGATTAAAGGAATGTCAACGACTGAAACAGCCGATCGGAAGCGATTTAATATAAAATCCGCCGCTTGGTCAGAAAGCACCACCGTTCTGGTTCCACTCCGTCAGAGCTGACACAGCTGTTGAGCGAACGACCTTCTGTAAGCGGTTCGGCTTGTCCCCAAGCATGCCAACTCGCTACCAGGGCGAGATAAGCTTCGATGACCAGTTAATACAAAATCGCCAAAAACAATTAGGCATCCGTAAATTGCGGATTATTAGGGTCACCTAATTTAAACATGAACCATTAAGGACCTCCTGACAAGAAAGCAGCAACTCCGAAATTGAATTGAAATTGCCTACTTCTTTTCAGACTTTTTTTCCGAGGCCGCTTTCTGAGCTGTTTCTGCCACGATAATATCTCTGAGATTCTTGAGACCGGAATGGATAGCGCGGGAGACGCCCATCTCCGAGAGTCCCAGTACGCATGCCGTCTCTTTCTGTGACAAATCGTAGAAGAATACAAACTCGACGATCTGCCTGGTTTTCTCTCCGAGGCGCTTGAGCGCCTGCACCAGAAGCTCACGATCTTCCGACATTTTCAGGAGCTCCTGATACTTTTTGTCGGCAACAACTTCGGACAGCCCCCGGTGGTCACGATCGTCTTCGTCAGATCCATCCAGAGACTCATAGTGAAGTCGGGCTTCCCAGGACTGTTGCGCTTCCAGAATCTCCTTCTCAGAAAAGCCGGAGTGCATCGAGAGCTCCTTCACAGTAGGTGCACGAGAATATGTTTTGGTGAAACGCTCTTCAATCTGACTGATTTGACTGTTGATTTCAGTTAATTTTCTCGGAACTTGCACAATCGAGGCATGATCCCTCAAATAGTGCCGGATCTCACCACGGATGTAGCAGGTGGCTAGAGTTCGAAAACTGGCAGCACGCGAACGGTTCGGATCGTAGTAATTGATTGCCTTGAGCAAACCGATGGACCCAACCTGGATCAAATCCTCATAGCTATCCGGGTAGCACTGGCTGTATCGTCTCGCGATCTGTCTGACCAGAGGCATGTGCTCCCGGACGAGCTCATTGATCTCTTCTTCGCCAAAGTAGAACGAGCCTACCTGGTTGTCGCGATTAGGTCTACTGAGGTCCTTCAAGATTTGTCTCCAGACATTTGAGGTCTCACATAAATTTTCCCTTGACAAGTGCGGTTTAAACCGTGAAAACCGGGGTTTACGACTCGTCTAGAAAGCTCGCCAGCGCCAAAATTTTGGCTACAATTGGTCTATGCACCTCGGGAGGGGGTCAAGAGAGGAAGTGTCAGAACAGCTGAAATCCGTTAACCTTACTTAATCGAGGCGGACAACGCTGTATTCATAAGGGTATAGAACAACTGCCCGGGCGATTGGGACAGACCAGGTGAATCCATCGATTAAATTTATTGCCCGAATGAGAATGTCCTGGGGCAAAATTTCGATTCAGAAGCAGCTCTTGCTTTTGGGTCTGACCTGTGTCGCCGGACTGGTCACGTTTACCGCCTGGGTCTGGGTGGCGCGCGCCCAACATATGATCGACGATTCGGTCAAACAATTCGGTCTGGCGCTAGCCCACGCACTCGCTCGAGGAGGCGCGGAAGCGCTGCAGAACACGGGCAATCTCCAGGGTCTCAGATACTACATCTTGACTGAGCGCGGTCATACTCCGGCGATTGCGTACGTCGTGTACTGTGACAAAAACGGCAAGGTTATTCTCAACCCCAACTCAGAAAAGGATCTGGAAGACGTCTTTCCAATCTGGACAAAGCCTCTGCATAAATATGAAGTTCCAGAGGTCTACGAGAGTCCAACCGGATTTCGCAGCATCACCAACATAGCGGTTTTGATGCGCCGCAACCAGCAAGATCTGGGCATCTGCTGGGTGGGACTGGACAACAACTCATTCACCATACTTGGTACTCCTCGAGAGACGCGATACTTCCTCCTGACTATTTTCGTCCTGGTCGGATTGCTCGGTGCTGTAGGCGTTTGGGCCAACTATGCCTTGATCAACAAGCCACTGAGAGTGCTATCACGGAGCGCCAGTGAAATAGCAGCGGGAAGGTTCGGCTATCAGATACCCGGGCAAAAAGCAGGTCGCGAAATCGACGAGCTGGTCAACGCTTTCAACTATATGTCCAGCCGCTTGAAGTTGTACGATAAACATAATGTCGACAATTTGATGGCGGAGCGTAACAAATTCATCTCTGAGCGTAACAAGCTCGAGCTGGTCCTCATGTCGATCGCCGACGGCGTCGTTGTATGCGATCGCGACAACAAAGTTCAGATCGTTAACAGAGCGGCCACTACTTTGTTCGACAAAGACGCACAGGAGATGCTCGGCAAACCGCTGGTATTCTGTACTGAGGGACCGGACTCACCGCAGATCTGTCAGGTCATTCAAGCATTCACAGACTCGTATTCGCCGGGTAATGTCGGACCAATCGTTCAACAGGTCAACATACTCGAGCGCGTAGTTCGTATCCACAGCGCGCCTATTTTGCTCAACAAGGAATTCCTCGGATCGGTAATGATCATGCAGGACATTACCAAGCAAGCTGAGCTCGAGCGTATGAAGAACGAGTTCATGAGCAACGTCAGCCACGAACTGCGGACGCCGATAACCTCCATCAAGAGCTATGTGGACACCCTGTGCAACCACGGTGAAAAGCTCGATCCGGAAATTCACCGCGAGTTCCTCGAGACGATCGACAACGAAGCAGATCGTCTGATGTATCTGGTCAACGACGTTCTGCAGCTCAGCCGGCTCGAAGAAGCCGACGGTGATCTCGACGTATGCCCGATGGAAATTCGCAGAGCTTGTGAAACTGCTATCCGCTCCCTGAAGA
>CAZISK010000703.1:0-4817 GCA_964541355.1 uncultured Candidatus Obscuribacterales bacterium | reverse complement strand
CTCCCCCGTACTCGGTCGTCGTTTTCGCGATATGAAAAACCTCTTTCAGTTGCCTCAGCATCTGAAAGTTGCCAACGTCAGCGGCGGGCTGGAGAAATTACCCACGAGCGACTCGGACTCGGGATTGGCAGCATACATCGCGTCACTCTATAACTCCGGTTTGACGTGGAAAGATCTCGAGTGGATTGCCGGTCTGACGAAACTTCCGGTGCTCGTAAAAGGCGTACTGCGCGCGGACGACGCGAGGAAGTCGCTGGAGTCCGGAGCGCAAGGCATCATCGTCTCCAACCATGGCGGTCGTCAGCTTGACTCGACTATCTCTACGATCGACGCGTTGCCCGAGGTTGCTGAAGCCGTCGGTTCAATGGTGCCGGTGCTCGTAGATGGTGGCGTTCGTCGCGGAACCGATGTATTGAAGGCTCTTGCTTTGGGGGCCAAAGCCGCACTGGTCGGCCGACCGCTCTTGTGGGGACTGGCTCTGGATGGGGAAAACGGAGCGCTTCGCGTTCTCGAGACATTGAACGAAGAGTTCAAGAATGCCATGATGCTTTCAGGAAATAATGATGTAGCAAAAGTCGAGCGCGATCTGGTTGTCTGGAATCGTTGAGCGGCGCTCGATAGCGAGGTTAGAGATGTCCGTGAACCCGTCCTCATAACCCAACGCGCGGCTCTAGTGACTCGCTCATTCCAGCATTCGGAATCGCATCTGGGAGGCTTCACCGGTTTCAATCAGCTGCGCTGAACGCTTAAGGGGTACCCGTCTATGCCACCAAGAATAGTATCGTTGATCGCCAGCTCCACGGAGATAGTTCATGCGCTGGGGATGGGAAAGTATATGGTCGGACGCTCGCATGAATGCGACTATCCGAGCTCGATTACAAATCTGCCGGTGTGCACCGGACCAAAGTTTCGAACGGACGGCTCCAGCTACGAGATCGATCAGCGTGTGAAAGCAATCGTGCAAGAATCGCTTAGCGTATACAAAGTCTACGCCGATGTACTGGAAGAGCTGAAACCTTCACACATCATAACCCAGGCACAATGCGAAGTCTGCGCCGTGAGCTTGAGAGACGTTGAGGAGGCCGCCTGCGAACTTATTTCATCGCAACCACGGATAGTGTCGCTGCAACCAGATTGTCTGGAAGATGTTTGGACAGACATCAGAAAAGTGGGCGAATCGCTACAGATTTCAGACGATGCCGAGGCTCTCATAGACAAGCTTAAGGTCCGCATTGCGGATGTGTGCCAGGAGGCAGCAAAAGCAGAGAATGCATTGGGGCGAAAACCTAAGGTAGCAGTTATCGAATGGATAGATCCCTTGATGGCAGCCGGCAACTGGATGCCCGAACTCGTAGAAATGGCGCATGGAGAGAACCTCTTCGGCATCGCCGGAAAACATTCACCATGGATGAGCTGGGAAGACCTCGTTGCAAAAGATCCCGACGTAATCATCGTCACCCCTTGCGGCTTCGACAACAATCGCACTCTGGAAGAGATGCACCTGATCTCAGGGAAGCCAGGTTACGATTCAATTACCGCAGTGAAAAACAAACGCGTTTATGTCGCCGACGGCAATCAATACTTCAATAGACCTGGTCCACGATTAGTAGATTCGCTAGAGATGCTGGTCGAGATGTTCTATCCCGACAAAGTTAACTACGGTCATAGAGACAAGGGCTGGTTGGTTTTCTAACTGACTTTTTCGTACATGAGGCTCTGGGTCAGGTTTAATACCAGGACAAAGGAGAGACGCTCGGTATTTCCGATCTTCGCAAAGATATTTGATCAGCCCGCATGTATTATTGTCGCAGCAAAGTATGTGCGTCAACGATTCGAGCTGTAGCACCAGGGTTCGGTGTGCAGTTTTGCAAACGAGTACTAAGTTGTCACAACCGACGACTAAAGTGTAATCACATTTTTGATTCGACCTCATTTGTCCTTGCGCTTCCGCACGCGAGGATGGGCTCGTATCGCGTTTTGCATCTCCAACTTTTACTATCACCCCGCGGAACACCGAGGAGGTGCCTTACTATGCAGTTGACCCGAGTGAACGGGCCTGGCTTTGCCATGTCCCTATCAATCGCATGCTGTCTGTCTGTTCAATCGGCAGATGCAAGCGCGCAAAAAACTGGAGCAAACGGTCGCACAACCAAAGTCACAGGAACAGGCAGCATTGCCGGTAAATCGAATGTCAGACGAGCAGTTCCACTACCATACGCAACCATGCGCGGATTCGCGCCGCAGATTGTATTCAAAGACAACCTGTCCGGATCCCAGGTTCGCAACGGATTGCCGCCCACAAAGCTAGACGGCTTCGTGAGGAACGCACACGAAAATGCCGAGCATATCTATGGAGATGAAAGCACCGCGCACGGTCCTCCTCCATACATGTCCTTCTCGGAAGTACATCGCATCAATGCGGGAATCAAAGACAATCGTGATGCCGGGCTGACGACCGGTCACGGCTCTTATCTGCCGGACGCATGGGGACGGGACGAAATTCTTGGGGAGCCGGAGTTCAGTCAGTCTGGACAATACGACCCTCAGGCCGACGCACTCCCGCTCAGGCGGGACTACGTCAACAAATGGGATACAAAGGACGGAGTAAGTCCTCGTCAGTTCCCTAACGGAAGTGTTCATTTCGGTAAAGTAATTTACTACGATGAGGATCGCGTGCGACCCCCATCGGATCCCTATTACCAGTTCCTCTTGTACCGTCGTCTCTACGGACTGAAAAATCCACCTTGGTAGAGAATAGTCGAGAAGTCTGATATAAAGAGGCAGGGACCGACAGACTCGGCCCTGCCTTTCAGCGATCAAGGAGTCTCGTTGTGCGATACTCAACCATTCTGTTCGATTTCGATGGTACCCTGACCCACTCTTTGCCCTTGTGGATGCGTGCGTATCAGACTGCCCTTTCTCACTACGGAATCGATGTCCCATCTGAGCACGTGATAGGCAAATGTTTTTACCGTCCGTGGCAGGATGTCGTCGCCGACTTCGGCTTACCGTCGATCGAAGAATTCGGAGTAAGGGTGTACGCCGGTCTCGAAGCAGCCATGCCTGAGGCTTTTCTATTCGACGATGTGGCAGCGGTTCTCGAGATCTGTCGTGAGCGCGGTATCAAACTTGGTATCGTGACCTCTTCAACGAAGAAGGTCGTAGAAAAATTCCTCGAGGAAAACTCGCTGCGTGCTTACTTCGGTACAGTGATCACCGCCGATGACATAACTCACTTCAAGCCACATCCAGAGCCCGTGTTCAAAGCACTGGCAGAGCTGAAGTCAGAACCGAAGGACAGCCTCTTTGTAGGAGACTCATCCGTCGATATGCTTGCTGCTAGCAACGCCGGTCTGGAGAAAGGATTGTTTCTCCCTGACGAGCACACCATCTACTACGACTTCAAGGAACTCAAGGCTCACGACCCACACATCGTGTTCAGCAGATACAAAGAGCTGCTTCCACATTTTGAAGTCATTTTGCCGATATAGATGCAGTTAGTGTGACACGCGGCTTCAGCGCGTGTTGAGTCATTTGATGGCAGTAGCTGCTAACAAATTTGGCATGCGACTTTGGTGTAGTCAAATCATTTGACCGGTGTAGCTGCCGGCAACGTCATGCGTGCATGACAAACAGCGATAGCAAGCGCATCTGAGGCATCGTCAGGTTTGATAATCTGCGACAGATTGAGCAGGCTGGCAACAGCCTCCTGAACAAAGCTCTTATCAGCGCGGCCGTGCCCGGTCAGGCACATTTTCACCTGCATAGGGGTGTACTCGGCGGTAGCAATTCCCGAGGTGGCAGCCGCTTCCAGCAGCACTCCTCGAGCCTGGGAAACAGGTACCAGCGTTTTGGCGTTCTTGAAAAAGAAAATAGCTTCGACGGCTACCACTTCCGGCTGGAACTCATCTAACAATGTGATCATGTCCCGCCGGATGATAGCCAACCGCTGCGCGGCGCCTTGGTCTTTCGATGTTTGAATGATCCCACTAGATATATATCGATACGAGTCCGAGGCGATCTTATCGACAATACCGAAGCCTACCGTGGCTGTCCCCGGGTCGATTCCCAATATTCTCTGGACAGACAATCAATATCCCTCAGATAACTCTCAACCACGAAAGGTCCAGAACCGTGTACCATTGACACGTAAAGAGAGTAGCCCAGAAGTGTACAGCAAGCAAGTAGTAAGAGAGACCACGGAGCTATTTGGGCGTCAAACGGCGCTCCAGCGTCTTGGCGTGGCGTACAAATTGCCTCTGGCTTTCTTCTTCGGCTGTTTGCTGGGGCTTTCGAGCGCCGGATTCGACCTCTGGTGGATGGCATGGATTGGTCTTGCACCACTACTGATACTACTCCGCGGACTAAACGCCAAGCTCGAGGCAGCTCTGGTTGGGCTCTGTTTCGGACTCGGCTACCATGGCATCTCGCTCAGCTGGTATCTCGGTCTGGCACCCTTGACCTGGGCCGGCTTCCACGAATTTCTCGGCACCCAGATGAGCATAGTGATCTGGCTTGTCGAGGTTGTGCACCAATCAATTTTGCTCTCTGTCTTTTCGCTGCTCATCTATTGCCTGCCGCTTAGATCAGGTTTTCTTCCAAACATTGAAAGACCATTTTTTCCTTATCTGCTCTCGGTCCCGCTGATCTGGATTTTTCTGCAATGGATGATCGCTCCATCCGAGCTGTTCATTGGTATGCCTATTAATCAGCTTGCCTACTCGCAGTATAAGCAGCTTCCCCTCATTCAAATGGCTTCAGTCGGAGGAAGCGGCAGCATCGATTTCTTGATCGTGCTTGTTAATGCCACTATAGCC
>CAZISK010000702.1:0-4830 GCA_964541355.1 uncultured Candidatus Obscuribacterales bacterium | reverse complement strand
CGAAAAATCTCTTCGAACTCCAGCAGCTCTTCGCGCCGCTTCCAGACTATGCCTTCCTTAGGCATGCAATAGAAGCAACGCAAGTTACATTTATCCGTGACTGAGATCCGCAAATACGTGTGCTCTCGTCCGAAGCTGTCCACTAGTGAGTTCATACCTGACTCCGTTGTGGTTGAGCGACGACGGACTGATGATGAGAGTGAGCAGTACTAGCACAAGTTTGACAGTTAACCCAGACTACGCTGCCGTCAGCATAGGTTTCTCTCTTCCAGATCGGTAGTCGAGCCTTGATTTCGTCTATCAAATAGCGACAGGCTTTGAACGCATCGTCGCGGTGAACGGAGGAAACGGCAACACATACAGCTACTTCGTTGATTGCCAGATCGCCGACTCTGTGCGAGACGGCCATGTTTAGCACGGCGAACTTCTCTTGCGTCTCCGCCAAGATCTTGGCGGCTTCATTGACGCAGAGCTCCGCATACGCTTCGTATGAGAGTTTTTCCACCGGCTTACCGTCGTTGTGATTGCGCACGCGGCCTTCGAAAACGCAGATTGCCCCGGCACGAGCGTCTTGCACGGATTGCTTCAAATCCGACTCGACAATAGGTTTTTCACTTAGAGAAAACATGAATTGTGCCCTCTAGCCACCTGCGACCGGCGGCACAAAGACTATGACGTCCTGGTCTTCAACTCGATCTTGCCAATTCGCAAATCCATCGTTGACTGCCACCGCCATGCGCTCCACGGGAAGCGAGAATGAATGCCGGGCCCGAACTTCGTTGTAAAGTTGCGCTAAATCATTGGCTTCGGTGTCTATACTCTCCGCAGCCAAACCTCGCTCTTCACGAAGAAGAGCAAAATACTTGATATGCACTGTCTTGTTGCGCGACATCTACAAACCCAGCAACTGTTTGCAACTGATAAATTGTGCCATATCTTCCTAATTCCTACCATGTAAGTAATAACATATGGTTGGATGCCATTAAACACTCAACAGTTGACTCTATAACTTTGGTAATATCCAGTAATCGCATCCAAAAGGCGGCTTGCCAAGCGCATCAGAGGCAAAAATTGTGGCCGACGAGCCGACAGACTTAAAACTCGGAACTCTGTTAAGTTATTTCGGCGTAGTGTCGGAGCATGACATTAAGCGCGGATTGGCATTGTCCAAGCATACCGGCTTGCCGCTCGGAAAATCCCTAGTTATGCTGGACTTCGTTACCAACGAAGTAATCCGAGCCGCCATCGAAGCGCAGTCCATGATCAAAGACAACCTGCTCGATGCTGAGTCAGCGCGGGAGGCGATGGGTGTCGTGCACCGTAAGAAGTGGACTCTGTCCGATGCTCTAATTGTTCTGGGCGTCGATGCCTACGCTACAAGAGGAACACGGCTTGGCGAGCTCCTGCTTTCCGCCGAACATCTCAACCCGCTCCAGGTCGATATCGCATTGAAAGCGAGCGACGGAAGTGGCTTGCCGTTAGGCAGAGTGCTCGTTCTCCTCAGCAAACTGTCGGAACCATCGCTCCATCTCGCGCTCAATCTGCAGCGCGAAGTGCGCGGCGGCAGGCTTGAGCGCTCAAACGCCATCGAGCAGCTGCGCAAAGAAAAGGTCCCAGTCTCTTACGAAGGACGGGACGGCGATAGGGACGACAAGCGCGTTCGCATCGGCGAGCTGCTGATCGCCTCTCAGCTTCTAAGCGCGGCCGACGTGAAATCAGCAGTCGAAATGGCAAAAGCCAACGACAAGATGGTAGGTGAAGTCCTCATTGAGATGGGCTGGATCTCGCATGAACTGCTCACCGCGGCTCTGCGTCTCCAAGAGATGGTTTGGAGTGGAGGCGTCAGCGTATATCGAGCCTCCAGTGCGCTAAAACACATCGACAAGAACGGTCTGAGCGCTGAAGATGGGCTCGAAAAGACAGGGTTAAAGACTTCCGAATTTCAGAAGCAGGTATCCTTTTGCGATTTCTTGCGCCTGAGCGGGTATCTCAACAAGGATTCGATGAAGCAAATTGTCCAGATGGTGATGGGAAACCCGGAGCTCATCGCGGTTGTGATGAAAAACGCACGCAAAGAGGGCGACGTATCAAAAGATTTCTTGCGCGAAGCAATCAAGTTGAGCTTCAAGAATACTGAGTTATTGGGATACCTCTTGCGAGAATCCAGGCCTGACGACAAGGCATTAATAGACTCCGCCACGATCATGCATGAGCTGCTCAAATCAGGCAAGCTCACCCTGGATCAAGCGGTTGTGAATTTTACGATCAGGCAGAATGGACTGGAGTTCGATCTGTAGCGTACCAATTGCTACTCTCGAAACTGCTGTTGATGGCTCCCTGACCGCGGTATGAGCGGCATCCAAATTCTAATGTTGGCTCACTGCTGACCGATTCAGACCAGAGCGAAAGAAAGCCACTTGCATACAATCATGTTCGAAAAACTCAATTCTGCTAAGCTCACCATGGTCGAGCAGCGCTCGGTTTGCGGCCGATCTGCTCCTTGATTAACAGCGCCTTTCAACGGCGTATCCTTTGTTCGCAAATCAACGAATGGAGCACGCATGAGGATAAGAGAATGAACGCTACAAAGACCCAAGCACCCTACGGATCCTGGAAATCGCCGATCGGAGCCGAGGCGATTGCAACCAGCTCTCTTCGCCTCGGACAGCTCTGCTACGACGGAGGCGATCTCTATTTTTTGGAAGGACGTCCGCAAGAAGGCGGGCGCCAGGCGCTTGTAGTGCGGCGAGCCGACGGTAAAATGGAAGATGCATTGCCAGCGAATTTCAATGTTCGCACTCTTGTTCATGAGTACGGCGGCGCGCCCTTCACTGTCGACAACGGCGATATTTTCTTCGTCAACTACAAAGATCAGCGTCTCTGGGTAAAGCGCACCGGTAAAGAGCCCGAGCCGATCACCGCCGAAGGCAAAATGCGTTTTGCAGACATAGTTGTAGACCGCCATCGCGATCGCGTCGTCTGCGTACTGGAGGACCACACCGATGCAACCAGGGAGCCGCAGAACAAGATCGTTTCAATAAGTTTGAAAAACAACTCCAATGATTGCGTTCCAGAGGTCCTTGTCGAGGGTCATGACTTCTACGCGTATCCTCGCCTCAATCCAGACGCCGCAATACTCAGCTACATTTGCTGGCGTCACCCGAACATGCCCTGGGACGGCACCGAGCTTCACATCGCCCAACTTGATAACAACGGCCTCGTGGATAAAGACATACACATCGCCGGTGGACAAACAGACGCAATATTTCAGCCTGCCTGGTCGCCCGATGGAAGACTCTACTTTGTCGACGAGCCGAAAGGCTGGTGGAATTTATTCGTTCTTCCCGAGCCCCAGAAAGCCTTTTCAGGCGTCGCCAACATCGTCTCGGTTTCACCGATGGAAGCGGAATTCGGTCTGCCGTTGTGGGTATTCGGCATGTCCACCTACGATTTCCTCGATAACAACAGCATCGTGTGCACATACAACCTGAAAGGCAAATGGCACCTCTGCATCCTCAACGAAACAGCCGCCCTGCAATACAAGCTGTCTTCGATAACATCGTCGTACAGTGATTTCACCGGTATCACCTGCAACGGCTCAAAAGTTGCAATGCACGCTGGAAGTCCCTCAACAGTAGGTGCAATCGTAGAGTTCGACACTCAATCGAAAGTATTTCACACGATTAGAACAAGCTCGACAATGAAGATTGAGGCGGGTTACCTGTCTTCACCGCAGACCATCGAATTTCCGACAGATAACGGTACGGCCTTCGCCTTCTACTATCCTCCTAACAATCAGGATTTCATCGCGCCGGACAACGAACTACCACCACTTCTGGTAAAGAGCCATGGCGGACCGACCGGCTCGACATCTACAAATCTCAGTCCCGGCGTTCAGTACTGGACCAGCAGAGGATTCGCCGTGGTCGACGTCAATTACGGCGGCAGCACCGGGTATGGACGCGACTATCGCAAGCGACTCGACTTCTCCTGGGGCATAGTCGATGTCAATGACTGTGCTAACGCGGCTCGTTATCTGGTCAAACAGGGACTGGTAGACGGCAACCGCCTCGCCATCACAGGCGGTAGCGCGGGCGGTTACACCACACTTTGTGCCCTGACCTTCCTTGACGAATTCAAAGCCGGCGCCAGCCACTTCGGAATCGGCGATATCGAAGCACTAGCACGAGACACACACAAATTCGAATCACGCTACCTGGATTATCTCGTAGGACCATATCCCGATCAAAAACAGGTGTACATCGACCGCTCGCCAATCAACTTCACCGACAAGCTCAACTGTCCCGTCATATTCTTTCAGGGACTGGAGGACCCAGTAGTGCCTCCAAATCAAGCGGAAGCAATGGTCAACGCGCTCAAGAAGAAAGGACTTCCGGTCGCGTACATCGCATATGAAGGCGAGCAACACGGCTTCCGCAAAGCAGAAAACATCAAGCGCACCATTGAGGCAGAGTTCTACTTCTACTCCGCCATATTCGGTTTTAAACCAGCCGACGACATCGAACCGGTAGCGATAGAAAACCTGACAGTAGTCGCGAAGCACTGAAGTCTGTGGATTTGCTGGCACACGTTACAGCGAAGATCACCGGAACGAAACGGGGACGCTGTGCATCGCCCGAAGCACGCTTGCGTCGTTTCCGAGTTTCTGGAGACGCTCTCTCATCAAGTACGAACAGCATCATCTACGCCTTGGCTGAACACTGGGGAGTCGGCGAGTGGCGAGTGGCGAGTGGCGAGTGGCGAGTGGCGAGTGACGAGTGACGAGTGACGAGTGACGAGTGACGAGTGACGAGTGACGAGTGACGAGTG
>CAZISK010000701.1:0-4844 GCA_964541355.1 uncultured Candidatus Obscuribacterales bacterium | reverse complement strand
TTCAACAGTCTGGCGGCGTCATACACCTGGTCCACTTCGGCACGCGTGTGCTTCCAATTCATGTTCCACTGGTAGCCGCCGGAAGAGCTGTCCTTTTCGTCAGAATTAAATTCGAGCTGCCAGAACATGTCACGCACAATCGCCATACAGCTCCAGACAAGCTCCTTGTCGCTTCTCGACAGAAAATCGTCCGAATCAAGCTTGTCAAAGACATTGGTTACGTCTCCGTTATGAGCGATGACGGGAACGTCCGTTAGATCCTTTTCAAGTTCTACTCTCAAGCTTTCAAGATTCTTAGGAGGCGGCAGCTGATCCTCCCAACGATAGTTGTCTGTGTGAAAGCGCAGGTATTCGTCAACCTCTTGCCTGGAGAGTGTCTGGCTGAACGACTGCAAGCCATCCGCCTCCTCGGCAACTGTGGCGAGCCCTTCCGAAGCGAGTCTACCAGCACCTTCCTTGAGCGCTGGTTGCTTTCTTTTCGGCTTTTTGTCGCTCGGCATTCACACACCCGAAACCCACGCAATGCACGGAGTTCCACCCTGAGCTTGGATATTCCCTGCAACATATCTATCAAATCATCGAGAACTAGGCAAGAGCGGGCGATGAAGAAGGTCCAAATGCCGAGCTTGCCAGGTGAAACATAGCACAGGAGCGTCGCGGGACGACCCGATATAATGCTTGATGACCTGAAGTCTTAAATCACCGAGGTTGTCAACAAGCTATGCGTCACTTGCTCCCATTCGTTGCCGCTCTCTTACTTGTCTCCAACTCCGCCGACGCTCAAACGACAAAAAGCGAAGCAGTCGCCACGGAAAAAAACGGCAATTCCAACAAGCCGGCTGCCACAAAGCAACGCGCCGTCAGCTTCTTTCTTGAAGAGATCACGCCTGCCAAGACGCCCAGAAAACCGGAGAAGAAATCACAAAAAAATGGCGGAAAGCAGGTGCAAGCTAAAGCTGCCCCACAGTCCAGCCTGAAGAAGAAAATCGCGCAACAACAACCTATTTCTTCACACTTTCAACAGGCAATTGTATTTCAGAGCATGGGACTGGCAGAACACGCCATCACCGAGTATCGAGACGCGCTCAAAGATGATCCAAAATTCGCATCCACATACAATAATCTGGCCCAGTGCCTGATCAATCGCAACGCTGACGGCGACAAAGAAGAAGCGCTCAAACTGCTCAACGAAGCGAGCAAACTCGAGCCTGACAATATCGGAACTCTCCACGCGCTTGGACTGTTAAAGGAAAGAGACAAGGACTACACCGGAGCTGAAGCGGCGTACAACAAAGTCTTGAAAGTTCAACCGCTCAACATGAGCGCCATCAAGAATTTGTCGGAAATGTACTTCAATCTCGGCAAAAAAGAGAAAGCCCGAGAGGTCCTTGTAGAGGCAATTCGTCAGCATTCCCTCATCCACAACATCAGTTCGAACGCGCCCAACAATCAACCCGATCAACAAGCGTCGATCCTTAAAGAAGCGCTCGCGAACCTCGATAAGCCTGTTGTAAAAGAAGACGACAAATCGACGAAAACAGAAGCCTCGAATACGTCGACTCCTGCAAAAACAGCTGCCAAATAGCAAGATCGCAAAAAGCCCACAAAAGGAAAATGCGCCCATGATCTGCGGCGGATCTCATGGACGCTTTCAGTTCAACGAGGAGGAAGGTTGCTGGGAGAAAGCCTCGCTGCTCTGTTGTTTTCCTTTGTGATGCGGGGGGATTGGGGTTCCCTTGTGTCAATAATAGTAGCCAAGAGTGAGACCGATTTATATGTGGAATTGCACAGACTTTGCATGCTGAAGTTTGCATATTTTTCTTCCGGGATTGGCTTTGGCTCTGCAATCCCAAAATTCGGTCTGCGCGGTTCTGCGCGCAATCCGGTTAGGCTATTGCTCCATGTATTGAGCAGTAGCCGATTACGCAGATTCTTCGGCAGCCGCTGAAATACCGTTTTTGATATGGTGAAAACCTCTGATAGTTAGCACAACAGAAAAGTAGGTGCACCACATATAGTGCAGGGGCGATCCGATGAACTGTTACGTCGGTTGCAGCTTCGCGGGATGACAAAGAGGAAAGCGTTCAGCAAAGCCGTTCGTCACAGTGAAAATGCGCCGTTGCTGAAGTTCATGAATCTCCTGTTTCCGGGACGAGTGTTGGAGAAGCTCTCGAACGCGTTGCAGCTACCGCGTTTATACGTGTCATCGAATGCGGACTCTGAGAGCCGGACGCGCGACTCCTTCAGCAGTTTTGCCAACCAGTTCGAATTGCTGCCGGCGCTTCGATCTCAACGCCTATGGAATCACAATAGGCAATCCTGATTGATTGACACCGCCTGGAGGCATTCGCACGACCGGCAAGAGGTAGCCCGACATCTTCGGATTATTATTGAGCCATACGTACGCTTCAGGGGCCTGTTGCCTTACCGCCACGGCTTTATCTCCAAGTGTCACCGTGAAAGGCAGCATTCCCGACTCCGGACCGTGGAATAGCGGAAGATTAGTTAGTGTAATCGCAACTTCCATACTCGGCGCACCTTCAATTGCCACCTCTTTGATGGTGATCTCGCTGTTGATGACAGGCAAGCCCATCGTCTTGATCATCATCCTGGCGAAGGTCTCCCCCTTCGTCTGTCGATCTTCACTCGTTTTGAGCTGCGCCGTGTAGCTTGCCGTTTGCATTGCGATGAAGGCAATCTTTTGTTTGTAAAACATCGACATGCCTGAATTGATCAGAAGACTGATCGATGCGACCACAACGGTGACTATCAACCAGATCGAAACCACACCCTCCGCCAACACTGCGCCTGTCTGATTGCGTCTTGCACGAAATAGATTGCTCATAGATCACCTGCCGGAGAGTGCTCATATCAACCATCATATATGGTCGAAAAATCGGCCTGTCAGATAAATTGGCGGCGCCTGGTTTCCGGCGCGGAGTGACTTGTCGAACGGCAAGTACGTTGAGCTGCGCTAGCTCCCCCTTTTCGCTGAAGAACCTCATCACTAAGTAGATCTAAACCCCATTGCGACATAAGATGTCCTCGAGATCAGTGGCATTAAAAGACGGCGCGACCGTCAAATAATGATGGTCGCGCCACAATCTAAACTGTCGACCGAACAAATCGGCGCTTCATACGCCGATCGACATGGTCTCAAATAGCTTGACCGTTGTCCAGCGCCCAGCGAATACTTCGCCGCATGCCTTCTTCCAGTGAGACCTTCGGATCGTAGCCCAGCTCGCGTTCGGCCTTTGCCACGGAGCAGGCGATGTTCTTGTTCATCTCGGAGAGAACGTGCACCTTTTGATGATACATGCCGACAGCCTGCAGAGTAGCATCAACGAGAAGCGCGAATTCGCTGGCAGCGTCCGGCAAGTGCATGCGCTTATGAGCGACAGTCATGCCAAAGTCCGTTTCCAGCAAACGCTCGATAGTGTTGATGATCTCATTCATCGTATAAGGCTTGCGATCGGCAATCCAGTATGTTTTGCCTTTGGCATCTTCGACGCGCTCGCAAAGCATCAACCCCTGGCAAATGTTGTCGATGTATGCCATCGATCGCAGATTCTCACCGCTGCCGACAATAGGCACCTTTCCGTTTTTGATCATCTGAAAAAACAGGGCCTGTCTCGGCGGCTGACCGGGACCATAAAACCATGGAGGGCGAATGATAACAGTCTCCATTCGACCTTCTCTGAACTTCTCGTTGACTAAATCTTCGCCAATCTTTTTGCTCGCGCCATACTGCATGTACGGGTTGTAGGCGGAATCTTCGTCGAACAGACGGCTTCTCGAGTGGTTGCAACCGATAGGCGAATTTGATGACACGTGAATAAAACGCTTGGCATGGGCCTGAAGAGCCGCATCAAGGACGTTCCTCGTCCCTTCAACATTGACCTCGTAAAACTGCTTTCTGCCTTGCTGCGGATGAATAACTCCGGCGATATGAAAAACCGTGGCACCAGATATGCCATCAAAAAGTCCGGCGACCGAGGCACCATCTGTAATATCACAGTCAAATATCTCCACATTTTCGCCCAGCCATGTCAGATCGCTATCATCGAGTCCAGGCAGCTTTCCAACCCGAACGATTCGTGGCTCTACATCAGCCAGGGCAGGGACTTCCGGAAGACCATCGATTAGACACTCGACCAGGCGAGTTCCAAGCCAGCCGGGGGCGCCAGTGACCACAGCAATGTTAGAAGTCATTGTCCCTCGCTTAGTGTTTAATGTTTGGTAGTATCTACAAAGTGAAGTGCATTTCGGCGTGCCAAGGCCATTATTGTACCCTGCGGGTTGATCCCTGGAGAGTCCGGTAACATACTGGCATCGTTGATATATAAATTTTCGAAGCCGAAGACCTTGCCGTATGAGTCCGCTGCACATCTATCCTCGCGTTCTCCCATCGGACAGGTGGCGAACGCATGTACAGTAGTCAAGCTCATATTCGACTTGGGCAGATTTTCATCCAACCACCGAACAGCATCAAGCTCAGACTTGATAACCGGTATCGATTGAATGCATGGATAAACGGCCTTGGCGCCACTATTGAGAAATAGCGATGCGAGCCGAGCCAGTCCCTGACTGAGGTGGCGGACATCGACATCGGAAAGCTCGTAGCGCAGTGTGGCGTATTCACTACCGAAACGAGCTGGTCTCACGCTACCACGGCCGGTGCCGCGCACGGCGACATAGTAAGTCGCCATATTTCGGTAATCCTTCATAAGAAGATTGTTGTCAGGCCAGTTGTCGCTCAAATTCATCGCTAGATTTCCGACGCTGAAGAAGCTTCCACCAAGAGAAATATCCGGCCAGAACTCTTTGACCTGCACCATCGGCAT
>CAZISK010000700.1:0-4847 GCA_964541355.1 uncultured Candidatus Obscuribacterales bacterium | reverse complement strand
CCCAAAATATTTACCCACTCTCGCGTAGCGGCCTTGATTTACCAAAAAAAAAACAAAATAAAATTTTTTAAAAAAAAAAAAAAAAAAAAAAAAAAAAAGCCTCTGCGATTGCAGAGGCATTGAATTTTGTTGTCGTCGAACAGGGAGTTTACCAATCGTCGTCGTCGTCTCCGCTGCCGCCTGCTTGCTTGCGCTTCTCCATCTGCTGACGCTGCTCGACCTGCTTCTGCTTGTACTCTGCGTTCTTCTTTTTGATATCTTCGATGCGCTTCATGTCCTGAATGTACTTGTAGGTTTCCTCATAGAACTTGACATAATCAGCTCCGCCGTATTCGACCGCTTTCTTCAACCATTTAAGCGCTTCCGGCGGATTCTTCTGCTTCAGATACATACTGCCCAAGATTCCGTTGTACTCTGGATTTGTCGGATCCATCTGCAAGCACTTCTTGATTTGATTCATAGCGTTGGTGATATCGGCAGGAGTGCCGCCGGCAGCTATGTACCTTCCATACTTAAAGCGCAAAGCATGATCTTGCGGCTTCAAATCGATGAGCGTTTGATACTCTCCCATTGCTTGCAGTCGCTTCTTTTGACCCAAATAGATATTGAGCAAACAGGTATGAATTACCTCTTTTCTTTTTTGAATCTGGGCCGCGTCAACTTCCGCACTTGCCGTTCCTTGATTCATCCCTGATGCGAGAAACGATAGGACTATCGCAGTCGTCACAACTCTACTGAACATTTAAATCCTCCTCACGGTACCAGTTCAAGAATAATTACTTGGTCTGACCCTGGTGCTCTTCGATAATCCTGTGAAGTTCGTCGAGGTTCTTTTCATTACATTCCTGCCTGCCGAATGCACCGTGGAACGTCTCGAACATGCCGGCAATTGGAACGCAGTTATCTATGAAAATGATCCACTTCGAGCCTTTCGCCGGCATCAAACTTTCCGACCACTTCCAATCCTTTGGCTTTTCGCCGCCGATCTCCTCGTGGAACACATACTTTATAGGCAGAGTACGGCTGAGAGGTGGGCCTTTCAGATACTCAACAATCTTGAAGTTAGCCTGTGGCGGCCTGAAGAAAGTAATGTCGCCTTCGTGCTCGTAACCTTTGTACTCAGCGATGAACACGCCTTCGCACTTCATGAATGCGTTGAGATAGGTAAGCGCGGCCTTTGATTTGTCCTCATGCACCTGTTCTGGGTCTAGCTTACCGGATCGCTCCGGACGAACAAATTTTTCAGGTTCCTTGTAGGCAATAATGGTTCCGGCTTCAGGCTTATGGACGATGATGCTCTTCTCCATCAATCGCCGCAATCGCGCTTCCATGAGGGAAGGCTCAGCAACTTTCGTAAGCGCCTTCTTGAGTATCACTTCAGCCTCGTCATAGCGATTGAGGTGGAATAAACACTCGCCATACTCGATGAGCATTTGATCTTTAAGCTTAGGATTCCTGTCGAACAACTCTTCAAGAGCAAGCGCTACCTGATCCCACTGCTGCAGCTTATGACTGGACTCGTACAATCCGAAGTAAAAATCCTCTTGCTGCGGATCCATACCAATTGCTTTCTTATAGTCGCCCTGGGCAGTGGCAAAATCGCCCTTCTTCATCGAAGCCGCGGCAGTCTGGACAACTCTTTGGACCATCACAGAACCATAAAATCCCACATCATCCGCATCCATTGCCGCTCGTCCAGGAGCGCCAACCGCACCGAGCATTGTCAGCGCAATAGGAACGACGAGTGCTCGTCGATACAACTGTTTGAGAATGCGGGAGGTTGATTCTGACATCATGCTCGCACCTGTTTTTGACATCACAACCTTACTCCTTGAAATTTATTCAGCAAAACGAGAGATCAGCCTATTAGCCATTTTCCACATTTACGCTGATTCCCGCCACTTTAGACGGTTAAATCCTGTGAATTGTTGCAAATTCACCGAAAGCTCACACTTTCAACCCTCTGAGGTTTTCTTCTGTTCAGCTTTGAACTCTCGCCAGTTTTGCTTGGAAACCAACATGACCTCCATCATCCTTAAGGCGGCTCCAAGATCGTTGACGAATCTCTGGGCGGTAAATGTGTAATCCCCGTCCGGGTACCCGAACGGTTGGTACCAAACAGGTGGCTTGTCGAGGACACCTTGAAACTTTTCCGCCCACTTATCCGCCACGCCGAGGACCAGTGCATACGGTAGAAGCCGGCTGAATACGGTGGGATCGGTTTCAAATAGAAGCTCAATCGCCCTGGGTGGAGCCGAACTTATGAAATGCATAAAACCAAGTGCACGCCTGAGCGCCTGAACGCCTTTGGTAGTGCGGGCCGGCATGGCGAAGGCAAAACAACCGATGATGGCAGCCGACCCGACGATACCGATTCCAAAAGCGGCATAAGCACTTTCGTTAGCAGAAATTAGTATCAGCATCATACCGACGGAGCATAGAAAAACAGCCAGCCCCACATAGTCTTTCCTAACGGTGGAAGGGTTCTGTTGGAAATATCCCTCCTGGGTAAGCGATTCGTAAATGTCATTTCTGATAGAAGGCATGCTTTCAAACAAGCGTGTCTTCAGCTCGAAGAGAGAGACTTCGGTACCGCTCTTGGCACCCGGCGTAAAAAGGCTGTCTAAGAATTTTGCTTCGAAGGGTCTCAACGGCTCATCATCGGCGCCTGGATCGGTCTTGGTGAACATATAATGGGCATCACCAAAGCCGGTAAGGTCTTGTTTTTGCGTCTCGCGTACCGTGAGGTGTCCGCGTTCGGCAAGGTCGACCATAGTTGCCACCACATCTACTGTGTCGCACTCCTCATCGTATATGGTACCAACCCCGGCCGGGGTTATCTCCGTAGGAGGATTCCACTCTTTCGGAACATACTCGGGGTTCTTAGCATCTCGACCTAAGGTCATCCAAACCGCAGTCACACCAAATGCGGTGAATATTGGAAACACCAGGGTTGGCCACCAATCCTCTAACCAGAACATGCATTCCAAAATCGGGGTGGGCGGTTTTATGGAGCCT
This sequence comes from uncultured Candidatus Obscuribacterales bacterium, assembly GCA_964541355.1. GTDB lineage: Bacteria > Cyanobacteriota > Vampirovibrionia > Obscuribacterales > Obscuribacteraceae > JADYXR01. The sequence continues at coordinate 1,829 of CAZISK010000700.1, read as the reverse complement.
TTCGGAAATTGCGCGACGATAACAAAGTCTTCTCCGGGATTGAGCGGGCCACAGTCGTATTCGATGTATCCAATACTCTGGTGCTGCTCCATAGTGGTCAGAGAACCATCCGGTACACCTAGAAATGCCTGCTGCTTGACCTGGTTGGTATGCACGCTCCGGGGCGGATAAAAATTTACGGATGTCTTTTCAATTGACACCGGGCATTCGGTTCCAGTGACGTTCCAGTAGAACTCCGGCACCCCGTCAGTAAAGTTGAAGGCATGCCTTAGCTCGTAATCGAGCTTGAATATATGCCGGCCTGTAAAGTGGATTTTCGGATCGCCCAGGGCGATATGCACATCGCTACCGCTCTTGATCATCTTGGCTTTTAACGGTATGCCGTTACCTGTGGTGGCATCCACGAGGCGCAGATCTACCTCGTACGATCCTCCAGCGCGCGAGAAGACTACCGGTATATTGCGCAGTATGCCTGGTCTGGAATCGTCTTCGAAGTCATAGTAAATCCGCTCGTTGACTGAAGCCGTGGAATCCTTGTTGGCCTGAATCGTAACCTCCAGCGATCGAATCACCTCGGCCCTGACAGGAGATGCGCCCGCAACCAAAGGTATTGACACCAAAAGCGATACCACGAAACCTCTTAGAACATTTGAGGCTTTGACGGATCGCGATATCCGCTTGGTTCGTTGACTTACCACAATAATTCGCCTTTCCCGAGGAGCTGCACGTTACTTCAAAGCTTTCAACTTGGCCTCGATCTTAGCCGCTTTATGCGCATTCCTGGCGCTGTGCCAGGCCTCTAGACATTTCGCCAGCATCTCCTTGTAGGCTGGCGCAGCGGTCTCCTTGCCTTCTTCCATCAGGTTGACCGCCGTCTGATATACAGTGGCGGCTTCTTCCCAACGATTGAGCTTGCCGAGCACGCGACCCAGATTTCCAAGCGTGACATATACAGCCGATGCATGACGGCCATATGCACGAATAAACAGCCTCTGTGCACGATTCAGCAACGGCACTGCTTGGCCATACATCTTCCGGCCTTCATATGCAGCGGCCAAGTTGCTTAAGATCATCGCATGTCTAGCTTCCTGCTTAGGCATATTTTCGACCTGCCTGAGCGCCGCTAGATAGATGCGCTCAGCACGCTCATAGTCTTCACTCTGTAAAGCAGACATGCCGTCTTTGTTATTATCGTCTATTGAGCGCTTTGAGTAATCGGGCTCTGCCTTCCTGGCGGCCTCTGCTTGAGTGGTATCGCTATCGCCTTGCGCCGATCGGTCCACCTTGGTGCAAGCCGTAGCGAGTCCCGCTAAACAAACGGCTAAAAAAACTGGTAAATAATTTGGTTTCATCCCACCCACCCCTGACAATTCTCGGAAAAGCTAACCCCTTTTAATAGCCCCCAAAAGTACACTACAGTTTACCTCTATACCTACATCAAAATTACAGAACTCTCGTGTTGTACCAAAATGGCGATCAAACCATTTATACTTAGAGCTGGCTTGGTAGGCGCCCGCCTAATTGTTGGCGAAGTCAAGTAGACGTACGGAATGCCCCCTTTACTAAAAGACGATATAAGACATGTCAGATAACAAAAAAGCAAAAAATGAAAAGAAGCTAGCACGAGTGCTGGTCTACTCGATCGTACTGACCTTCATCCTGGCAGGCACCCTAGCCCCTCGTCTAACGGCTGGTTCGAGCTACGGTCCAGACCCCAGCCCGCAGGTCAATGTAAAGAGCGTCGATGTTCCAAAAACACCGGTGATCCCGCCAACATTCACACCTCCACTCGAAGTACAGACCGACGTAGAACCTACCAAGACATCCTT
>CAZISK010000699.1:0-4847 GCA_964541355.1 uncultured Candidatus Obscuribacterales bacterium | reverse complement strand
TGATTTCCGGAACGCACAATTTCAGGCACGAGCATTCCTCTGAATTCGACTGGCTTGGTGTACTGAGGTCCTTCTCGCAGTCCGGCGGCAAATGACTCGGTTTCCACGGAAAGGTGCTTTCCGACTACACCAGGAACAAGGCGTCCGACCGCGTCGATAATGATGAGCGCTGCAAGCTCTCCTCCGGTGATGACAAAATCTCCTACGGAGTACTCGTGTGTAGCCAAAGTTCTGATTCTTTCGTCAAATCCTTCATAGTGACCACAGAGAATTGTTATGTCGTTTTCTTCAGAGAGCCGCTTGGCGTCTGCGTGTACGAAGGGCTGTCCTTGAGGTGTCATGAGCAGAACCGGTGAGTCGGAAGGTCTCTCGATCGCTTCGAATGCCGCGAAGAACGGCTCCGGCTTTAGAACCATTCCGGCTCCGCCACCATATGGAGTATCATCGACCTTGCGGTAGCTGTCGGTTGCGAACTCCCTGGGATTGCGCGTGGTGACAGCCAACCTTTCAGCCTTGATGCCGCGGCCGATAATACTTGTGTTGGCGTAGGTTTCGATAAGCTCCGGAAAAAGAGTTATCACATGAAAAGTAAGCACGATTTTCAGCCGATTGTCTCAACCAGAAGATCATACTGTTACCACCACGATTCAGGCTTCAGGTTTCCCGAAAAGACTTAATATGAAATACGTTGCCGGGATGATTAGCCTGATTTAAACAAGGGAAGTTCTGAATTAAGAGCGACTCATTTACTACGCTCTGGTTTGCTGAATATATGAGGAGATCCAGCTTTGGATTCCAGCTGGGAAAAACTAAAATTTGAAGCCGATCAAGCCGTCAGTCTGGGCAACTTTGCCAAGGCTGCGATCCTGTGGCAGCAAGCACTGGAACAGCTCGACTACGTAGAGGACAGAGACGCTCGCGTAGCATTGACGCTGGACCAATTGGCTGATTCGCTCTGCCAGCTCGGCAAGCGAGCTCAGGCAATACCGATTCGCTGCCATCTCGTCACGATTCGCGAGAATGTGCTTGGTACGGACCACATTGAGGTTGCCAATTCTCTCAACAGTTTGGCTGAGCTCTACTACTCGATGGGCCGGTTCAGAGAAGCGCAGCCCTTGTCAGAGCGAATAATGGACATTTACGAAAAGATTTTCGGCAGCGAGCATCTCGGACTGGCCATGATCGCAACCTTTCTTGCTCTCATCTATCATGGGCAGAAACAGTACGAAAAGGCAGAGATGTTTTACAAGAGAGCAATTAACATCAAGCAGAAAGTGCTCGGCTACAATCACGCAGAGATTGGTTTGCTGATGGAGAATTACAGCGCCTTGCTCTATGCCACCAATCGCCCTGAAGAAGCCGATCAGATGTTTTCCCAAGTCGGCACCGCGTCTGGGCTCTGGCGGCTGGTGGCGGCGCAGCATACCGAGCAGGCGGCTCGCGGCAAATCTGGCTTAAAAACGACATTTACGAAAAAACAGTCCTAATCTTCGACGTTCTGTCCTGGGTGACTTGGTCGATTTCCGGACTCATCGCTTTGGGTTTGGATAAACAGAGGTGAGCGAACATGGCTGAGTACGCAATCAACGAAGCAAAAGGTGAGAACTTCAATGTTTTGACCACGAAAGGCGGTGTCCCGGTCAAAATGTGGACGCGCGGAGTCGCCCTCGAAGATGCTGCGGCGCAGCAGCTCGCCAACATCGCCACCATGCCGTTCGTCCACAAATGGATTGCTGCGATGCCGGACGTGCACTGGGGAATGGGTGCCACTGTTGGTAGTGTCATTGCCACCCGGAAGGCGATTATTCCGGCAGCGGTCGGTGTGGACATCGGCTGTGGTATGGTCGCTGTAAGAACCAGTCTGAATGCCGATCAGCTCCCCGATGATCTGAGCGAACTCCGCTCCAAGATTGAGGCTGCGGTCCCTCACGGCAGGACCAATAACGGCGGACCCGGAGACAAGGGTGCCTGGACTGATCCACCCAACCAAATAACTGAGGAGTGGGTTAAGCTCAAGCCCGGATACGATCAGATTCTCCATCGTCATCCGAAACTTGATAGGGGCAATCACATCAATCATCTGGCGACGCTCGGCACCGGCAATCACTTCATCGAAGTCTGTTTGGATGGAGAGAATCGGTTATGGTTGATGCTTCACTCCGGATCTCGCGGAGTCGGCAATCGTATCGGCACGTACTTTATCGAGCTCGCGAAGAAAGATATGGAGCGCTGGTTCATCAATCTACCCGATTCCAATCTGGCCTATCTGCCTGAAGGCAGCGAGCATTTTGACGATTACGTACAGGCGGTGCATTGGGCTCAGGACTTCGCTATGGTAAATCGCAGGACAATGCTTGATGCCGTCGTCGCAGCTGCCAGGAGTGCTGGTCTGCCGCCATTCGAGGTGGGACTGGAGGTGATCAACTGTCATCACAACTATGTCGCAATCGAAAATCACTTTGGTGACAATGTCTTCGTTACTCGAAAAGGTGCTGTGCGAGCCAGAAATGGGGACATGGGCATCATTCCTGGTTCCATGGGCGCCCGCTCTTACATCGTTCGTGGAAAAGGCAACAATCAAAGCTTCCACAGCTGTTCGCATGGGGCGGGAAGGGCAATGTCCCGAGAGGAAGCGAAGCGACGCTTTACCGTAGAAGATCATAGAAAGGCTACCGAGGGGATTGAATGCCGCAAGGACGAAGACGTGATCGATGAGACGCCTGCTGCCTACAAGCCTATCGATAAGGTGATGGAGGCTCAGAAGGATCTGGTCGATGTGGTTTACGAACTCAGGCAGATAGTTTGTGTGAAAGGTTAGGAACAACTTTCTTGATCTTGCGTCAGTAATCTTACGCATAGGTGGCCGGGGTGGTGTGACGTCTCCCCGGCTCCCTTTTTTCATGCCGTGAATCGGTCGGCACTGTCATGATCGCTTGGGCTCCGGGGTCGCTCCGGTGGTCTCAGGCATGGGGTCCGAGCTATCTGCCTGGCTGTTCTTCTTTCATGTCGTGTAGGCTAGAAATTGGCGTGATCGCTCGGGTTCTTGCGGCTGCCCGGTCGCTCTTTTTTGTGTTTCGACAAAAAAAGACCGGGGTCGAATAATCCGGTCTTTTTGCTTGGGGTGGCTGCTCACACCATCTAAGTCCGATCATGTGGTCCTTTTTTTGAGACGACCTGGAGTGCGCGAATTAGTTGAGTATCTTTGTCTGCATCGACGCTATCGGCGACCTGCAAATCCGGCTGCAGACCTTCATGTTTGCTCTTATCTCCGCGACCGCAGCCGAGGAAGTTACCTTTAGGGGTGAAATAGTGGACGCACGTCACTGACAGGAATGCACCATTGGCAATGGCTAATCCGGTTTGTGCGATGCCTTTGCCGAAAGTGCGAGTACCGACGATGGTGCTGCGCTTGTTGTCTTTCAGTGCGCCGGCGATCATCTCTGCTGCACTAGCCGTATTGCCATTGACAAGCACGACCATGGGGACTTTCGCCGCGATTGGTTGTAGGCGCTCGATCCTGTTGACCTTAACCACTTTTCCTTCGGAGCTTCGCACGATCTCCAGGCAGTCTGGCTTGGCAGTGTAAGTCTCGGTATAGTATCCGCCGGTACCACGGACTTTCAGTGTCACAAGCGGACCTTCGGAGATGAATGCGGTCGCGAGTTTTAGACAGTCCTCCACGGCGCCGCCAGGATTGTTGCGAAGATCGAGAACTATCGCTGTCCGGTGAGCGGTTTGCTGAAGTATTTTCATGGTGCGGTCGGCAGTTTTGGTTTGTACGAAGTCTCTGACGACAATGTGCGCGACATCATTTTCGGATGGCTCCAGCACGACATTCTGCATTCGAACGTCGGTCGGTGTCAGTTTTAATCTGAGGCTGCGCTTGCCTCGTTGAACGACGATATTGACGGCTCGGTTTGCCTGACCTCGCAGAACTTCCTGCAGCTGGCAGCCGGTCATGTTTGTCGAGTCTTTCCCGGCGACACTAAGGATGGTGTCGTTGGCCAGCAATCCGGCTTTCAGTGCGGGACTGTCCGCCATCACTGATTTTACGGCGAGGAAGTGCTTGTTGCCCTGTCCTTTGACTGTTTTTAGTATGATACCAATTCCGACGAATCGTCCGCTCTGCAGTTTGAGCTGTTGGACGTATTCTTCCGGGCTGAGTAAAAAGGTATACGGATCGCCGATTGCGGCCAACATTTTGTTGGCAAAGAAAACAGCGTCCTTATTGGTCTTTATGAGATTGTCGTAGCAATGCTCGAATCTACTCCAGTTTTTCAATTGAGAAGGATCATAGGTATTTTCGAGAGCTGCTTTCCAGGTGCGGTGGTACAACTCGACAGGAGAGGCGAAAAAGTGGTCGTACCAAAACCAGGATACGTAGACGGCTGCGATGAAAACCGAGCCGAGCATGAAGGACCTTAGCGGTCGCTTTGCTGCTGTCTCGCGTGCGGCAATAAGTGCACTGAAACTGCGTCTGGAGCACAGCGAAGCGACGGCACTGGTGAAACAGGAGGTAACGGCTCCAGTATTGACGTTGTGCTTTTGCATAGAATGTTCTCCATACCCCATGCCTCTGTTTTATCGCTTGAGGGATGTTCCGCAATAGTGACTAAAGTCACATTCCGAATGCACTCGCGTCATCAATACTTCTTGCTGATACGGCAAATATCAATGTATCCGGCTTCGATAATCAGTATGGAGCGCAGTTGCTGGCTAACAATCGTTTGAATACAAGTTATGAGCCGTTCTGGAGATGTATCGCTAAACCCATACGGCAACTCGTTTTTGCGATTGTTGCCGGACGACGAAACTGAAAATCTCATTGTTAAAGACTCTCTTGTATA
>CAZISK010000698.1:0-4859 GCA_964541355.1 uncultured Candidatus Obscuribacterales bacterium | reverse complement strand
TCCCACCCTCTGTCCGATAACCGGTTGCAAGATGAGCCTTAAGTTTCTTCCACTCCGGTAACCGGAGCGAGAAACCTCAATAGTTTAGCCTTAGGGGCCTCTGTACGCAAAATATTCAGCACATTTCCCGGCAATCGTGTAACAACTACGATAAATGAGCTGCCGTTGCCCGGAGACTCCCCAGGTACGAAATAGACGGCGCGGTAATTCTTTGATGAGAGAGTTCCGAACTCCAACCTGCCGGTTTGCAAATAGCGCACGGAATGGTTGGGAGGGGTGGTCTGTTCGCTGCGGAACTTGCCTGAAATGGCCTTAGCCAGCTCGGTTACCTGCTGCTCGCCTTTGATATTGGCAGGCGGTACCGAGGCGACAATCAGGTCGGCCTTACCTGTCTGACCCCGAGATCCGACTATTAGGGAAAACTCTGGAGACTGATTCTGATATCTCGCCCAGGTCCAGTCTTTTGTATTGGCATCAAATTCAACTGGAATGCCGAACTTCTTCTCGAAGCTATAAAAATCGTCTCCCAAACCAGGAATGGAGGATGACCCGAGGAACTGCCCCATCGTGAGTTTGGGGCGAGTGTCTCCCTTCGATGCCAACGAGCCAGCCATAGCTACGAGCGGTTTTTCCGGACGGGCAGGAGTCGGCGGCGGCCGGCGCCTACCAAGCCTGATATCGGGCTGCTTGGCCAGGTTCGTCATCGCATCTTCGAAGCTCATCGTCATGGAATCGAGCTTAGTGATGAGCAGCGTTTGCGTGCTCTCGCTTTCCGAATCGCCCACCCGGCACATGATCTTGCACTCCATGCGAGGCCAGAGGTTCTGGTCGATGGGCAGCTCGAATGCGCGTGGACCCTTGAGGAAGACATATAATTGCTTTCTCGGCTCCAGGCTGGCTCTAACCTCGTCTCGCGCGACGTTGACGTAGCCGTCTCGGAGATTGGTGAAGCGTGCTTGAAATTTGATCAGAACCCCGCTCAGATTCTGTCCGCTGGCATTTTCAATTCTCAAAAGGATTGCCGGGTGGTAACCCAGCGCTGAGTGAAACCACCAGGTCACGAAGCAGGCGGTCTCGAGCTTCAGTGCCGGCTCGGTGTTGGAACCACCAGAGTCATCGCTCCTATCTTGTGCTAAGGCGGATGGGACGGCGAGATTAGACCCGACGGCAAAGATCAAACACATCAATAAAGCGAGTATTCGTTTTCGTGTCATTAACTTCTTAACGTATCATGCCGTTAAACATAGGCTGTTTCGAATTACTATATTCATATTACTTTCGATTTATCGGAATATCTCAATATCGCACATCGCTGGCAGCCGGCAGATAATCAGCGCGATTTTCTATGCAATTCGATTGCCCTCCACATGTACCAGCTGCCCACGGTTCGATACGGCCGCCAGATTTCGGCAAAACGCTCCAGCTCTCCGGGTGAGGGCAACGATTCGCCGTCGCCATAGGTGAGGGCAAACCCCTTCTTTACGCCATAGTCGCCGGATGGCATCACGTCAAGGCGGCCGAGACGGAAGATCAAAAACATATGAGCGGTCCACACGCCGACGCCTTTGACCGCCGAAAGACAGGTGATGATTTCGTCGTCTGTCATCGTAGAGATTTCGTCAAGTGTTGGAATCAAGCCGTTAATCGTCTTGTCAGCCAGATCTTTGAGTGCCACAACCTTCGATCGAGACAGACCGGCTGAACGCAGCACCGTATCCGGTGCTGACTGAATTTGCGCCGGGCTCGGGCAAAGCTCGCTTTTAAACAACGCTTTCACTCTGCCGAAGATTGTCGCTGCTGCCTTACCTGTAAGCTGCTGGTATACGATGGACTCGGCAACGGCTGCAAAAGGAGAATCGGTGTCCTGGGTCTTCAGGCTGAATCCACCCTCGACTTTCGGCATCAATGCCCTCAATTTGCGATCTCTGCGTCCGAGCTCGGCCAGGATGTTGTCCAGCTGCGCCTTTTTAAACTGGCTAATCGTGACGATTTCCTGGTGCAAGTGATCGCCGGCAGGGGCGACCTTTTTTGCGGGCCGACCGGCGGTTGGCTTTGTGTTGGCCGCGCCCTTTGCCTTCGGCGAAGTGACTTTCATGTTTCCAGCGGTAGTCCGAGAGTTACTTGTTTTTGTCTTTTGCGAAGCGACCGGTGTGACTGTCCTCGAGGCGCTGCTAGTCATTGTCCCGGCGATCTGCTTTGAATTGGTCTTTGTGGAAGTTTTGGCATTCGAGCCGACTTGTTTGGCGGCTGAAACTGCATTTGGCTTTTTAGCTTTTACCGATGCTCTGACTTTTTTGACGACCTGTTCGACGGTCTTCGATTTGCTGTTGGATTTTTTCTTGTCAGCCATGAGATTTTTGATCCGTCAGAGTGTAGTTGGTTGTTCAACCGGTTCGGGTGTGTTTAGGCAGCCCTCGAATTGTCCGTCCATCAATAATAATCGTGGCACCGAATGCAGTGAAGCCAATCAAAATCTGGATTCGAGCATCCCCGGCCATCCCTCCTTATTGCTGAATGTTTCAATACTCTTCGATGGAGTGTATGTCAGTTTTAGACCTGTTTTTCTAAAATATGCTTCTGGAGCTACTCGGCAGATGGCGCGAAAACCGAGATCCTTCGGCATGTTGTCCGGAGTATCGACGATATCTTCGAACAGGTCCCTGCCGTTAGCGATCGCGCAGCAACGCACATTCAAGAACCAGCTGGTAGAGAAGTATTCCGATTTGCTCCGGAACGACTCTCGTCCTATGTGGCGAGCAAATCTTTCTGCGTCGAGAAAGTACAGCTTGTTGTGCAACGCTTCCTGGAACGCGAGGATATCGTCCTCCGGCATCTGAGAAAGTGACTGCACGCAAGGCTCGATTACCTGTGAATCATTGCCTTCCGCGTCCCAGTTAAAAAGCTCGACGAATTCCCAGAATTGCTCCTCGTCCATCGGTTTTACAAAACCATTGTTGGTTTTTCCAATCTCAAACGGGATATCAGAATCGAATTCGTCGTCCAAATCCAGGCTGGCATCATCGGCCAGCATGAACTCCGGCCGTGGCGCTGCCGGACGCTTCCATTTGATGCGGCAATGGATGAGCTTGCTGCGAAATGTGTCGGCCGCAGCCTCGTCTATCGATGTGTTGAACATATAGAGGCGAAGCAGCTGCTCGAGAGCTTCCAGCTCAACTAAGCCCTCTCGAGTTACGCGCGTGCTGCTTAATCCGAGCAACACCAGCTGCTTGAGATTGCTGATATGGACCATGCCTTCGTCATCGATAAGAGTGCCGTTGAGCCACAGCTCCCTCAAGTTGCTGAGTTTGCAAATCTCTTTCAGACCAGTATTCGTTATGGCTGTATGGGTTAAGCCAAGCGTGTGCAAATGATCGAGTCCAGAGAAGATCATGGCGCCTTCGTCGGAAATGGCGGTATAAGCTAGCTCCAGAACTCTCAGCTCGCTGAGGTGGGCGATATGAGGAATCGATTGGTCGGTAATTCCGGTCCGACTTACGTCGAGGGTATGGAAAGAATCGGGAAAGAGTGATTCCAGGCAGTTAAGGCGATTGCTCGCACTGTTATTGACTTTGAGCTTGACTTTGGCATCAGGTGGAATGGTCAACGTTCCACGCGCTTCGTCCAGCCAGTCCCAGTTAATCGGCTGATTCTCCGGCTTGGTGACAAGGCCCTGGGGGACGCGCAAAAGCTCCCATGATTCGGGTTGATCGGCAGGTGCTAGGTACACGCTGCCAATGGAGTAGCGATGAGGGAATTTTAGTTTCTTCGTTTCCGACATGACTAACAATTATCCGCTATTTCTGTCCAACCTTTTAAGAATTCATATCGCCGATTTGAAAAGAGAAAAACGATTGGCATGACAATGCTATCCTTTTCTTCTTCTATTGAAGGTTGCAATTAGCCGAGGGGTCCTTATCTATATGGATGAAATCGACGCGCAGGGACGACAAATGCTTATTGACCGCCCGGCGCTCACGCGTGGTCGGTTAAGTGTATTTCGTGAGTCACAAAGTGACGACCACTGGTTCCCTCGCCTGAACGTCAATTTGAAAAAGGCAGGCTCCAATCAAATCCTCTGGCAGTGGACGACTCATGATGATCCAATCGATTTTGGTGAGCCGCCCCCGTATGGTGAAGACGTTCTCCTTGAAAAGTATTTCGAGCTTGAAGAACCGGTGAGGTCGCCAAGGGGTATGGAGGTCGTCTTCATGCTCGGACCTGGTGCAACCAAGCATGGCAGAGTCAGTCAGTTTTCGGCATCGCTATATCTCTATCCCACCTCATTCGAGGATCGAGGAGTCCAGATCGGCGTAATCGATTTCAGGCAAGGGCTGACTACGGGAGGCGCGCCGCTGTTCGTTCGTTACAACTTCCCCTGGTAAGAACAGGTGTAACAGCTGACTGATCGACTGCTGGTGGGTGTTAGCCCATCTTCGAAGTTAAGCCGGAATTCGTGAAACTGAACTCGTCTTCACGAAGCAGGCAGTGTCTGCCTGCGATATTCCATATTAACTTGCTGGAATTCGGGCTTGCGGGTATGGCGATGCAAACTATTTGCCGGGCGCACTAAGCCAGTTGGGTGGCGAAAGTCGTGGCGCAGTGCCGACTTGGCGGCTTCAGTGCAAGGGCACCAATCTGCAAACAGCCGTCCCAGCAAATCTGGGGTTGAAGGGATGATCGTGGTGGATGCATCCGCTGCGACTCGAACGCAGGACCAATCGGTTAAAAGCCGAGTGCTCTACCTACTGAGCTACGGATGCGTATAGGCTTCGAAATCATCGTAGCAACAGCCTTGACAGTACGTCAAGCGAAATAAGTGATTGTGTAGAAGGTGATCAAACCTTCATAACAAACCCTAG
>CAZISK010000697.1:0-4881 GCA_964541355.1 uncultured Candidatus Obscuribacterales bacterium | reverse complement strand
TCTCGAGACCGAGCGCTCATGCCTGCTCGAACTGGGAGAATACGATGAAGCACGTTCGGTCGTCGAAAAAATGATTGAGCTCGACGACATTGTTATCGGCAAAGGCACTATTGAAACGTACAAGCGCCAAACCCGGCTGGTCGAAGTCGACTTTGCCAGGAAAGACTACACTCGCGTGCTTGCCCTGGGCAAGCCGCTGGCAAAAATGTTGGAAGTAGACTGCGATCCAATGACTTACCTCTTGTTCGTGTACGTTGGGACTGCCCAGCTGCTTACCAACGAAACGGAAGATGGCTACAAGAATCTCGACCGAGCGCACCACATTTTGAAAGAGTTCTATGCACCACGATTGCCATCATGTGCTCAGAAGGTAATCGATTCCCTCCCTGACCACGACAAGATCTACAAACGTATCGGAATCAGATGAAGAAACCACTATGAAGCTCAAGACAAAAGGATATTTGTTCATCGGACTGCCTCTGGCTATTCAGATCGTGATTACCGCTGGTTTGTTTTTCAACATCGTATCTCTGGAGCGAAGGATTGAGAAGGAAACATTGGCAAGACGAGGAATCGGCTTAGCGAGCCAGATCTCCGAACTTGCATTTGATGCAGTTGCAAAGATGGTAACTCTGAGATACTCCGACATCGAGACCAGCAACCGGGCGGCGCAAAAGGTTTTGCTCCAATGCGAAGCATTACTCAAAGAGCTCAGGCAGATTCCAACCAAAGAACCGGCGTTGAAAGAGCCTATAGATGAGTACGCGACCGCATCCGAGCATTTTGTCGAAATCCTCTGGGACAGACTCGGCGCCCGACGATCCAACGACGCCGACATTTTGTTCAGGTTTTTTCACGAATACGACTATGACTTCGATTTTCTGATCACTTTCCGCAATACCACCAGATCCAGAGAAGCTCTTCGAAGCAAGCTCATGGCACAGATTGGCACCACTGGCAGTGCCATAGAACACGAGAGACTGCGAGTCGTTCTCGTGACGGCGCTGGCCATCAATGTGGCCATCGCCCTCGCCCTTGCCTCGCAATACGGCAGCGCCACAGTCAACAAGCTTAATTTGCTTCTGGAAAACGTAAAAGCATTTTCCAAAGGCAATCTAGATATGAAAACGGTGCCGGGCAATGACGAGATCAGCACGCTTAACGAACAGTTCAAAGAAATGGCGCTGGAACGGCTGACAGCAGAACGAGAACGAGGAGCGGTGCTGCAGGCGGTCAGTCACGATATACGCGGTCCAATCGGGGCGATCAACATAGGGATCGAGACTCTCAACCTCAAACACGAGACCATGTCCGCTGAGGATATGAAACGCCGATTGAAGAGACTGAGCGCGGAGACAAGGAGATTGGTGGATCTCTGCAACACTTTCCTCGATTTGGAAAGCATTGAAAACGATAAGTTGAAACTGGATTTGCAAGACCACAATGTTATGTTGATTCTCGAACAGGCTCGAGAATGTGTAGAAGAGTTTGCCGCGACTAATGGAAAGGAAATTGAGCTCTCTTGCGATCCTGACTTGCAGCTTCGCTGCGATGAAGACCGACTGATGCAGATCCTGGTCAATCTCTTGTCCAACGCAATAAAATTCTCCCCGGAAGGCTCGACCATAACAATGATCGGCGAGCGCGTCGGTTCTGGTATCACCATTAGTGTGCAGGATCAGGGTTCTGGAATTCCCGAAAACGAAGCAAAACGCCTGTTCGAAAAGTTTTCTCAACTCGACAATTCCAGAGGCTCCGGAGGAAGCGGGCTGGGACTCTGGATCTGCAAGCGCCTGGCAGAGCTTCACGGAGCCAGAATCAATTGTGCATCTGCTGTAGGAGAAGGAACCACCTTTACAATCGAGTTCCCCGCCTGAGACTGTCCGCGACTATCATGATTTCGAAATAGCTTTGGAACTACCACCCCCAACGCCATTTCTTCTTCTCAGAAGCTGCCTTCACGGGTGGATGTTTCAGATTGACGCCAATGGAGTCGGCAAGTGACTCCATAGTTTGGAATCTGTCTTGAGGTTTCTTTTCCAGCGAGTTGAGCACAATCTCCGCAACTTCATCCGGTAGGCGGTCCGCATTCGGCTCCGTGCTCATGTGCATCTGCATCGTATCAATCACACTAATGCCCTTGAATGGCGGCGAGCCTGTCAGGGCAAAGTACATGGCACAGCCCATGGAATAGATGTCGGATCGTTCATCGGTCTTCTGAGCCATGCAATGCTCCGGGCTCATATACGTGGGTGTACCGAAAAGCTCTCCGATCTGATTCAAATTTTGATGCTCCTTTCGAAACGATGGCGTGAAGCTCGCATGTCGAAAGTCCACTATAACCGGAATCTCATCACCGTCATTTAGCGGCAGCGGCTGATTTACTTTGAGCCACTTCTCGTCAGGCTTGTACTGTCGGGTAACGAAATGAAATGGTTTCAGATCGTTGTGAATTACTCCGCGCTCGTGAGCATGGGACATGGCTTTGCATAAGACGAAAAACAGTTTTCGAAATCGATCTACACTTAGCGGCGAACCACTTTCGACTATTGTGTCCAGGTTCGGTCCATCGAGATAGTCCATCACCAGGTAAGGTTGGCCGTCGGGTAAAATGCCGAAATCAAAAACAGTAATCAGCCCTGGATGTTCAAGAGAGGCTACAGCCTGCGCCTCTTGCTGGAAGCGTTTTAAATTAGTCGCATCCGATAGCAGGTGAGGCGAAATAGTTTTGATAACTACTTGCCTTTTCATGATCTCGTGAACAGCAAAGTATATTCTGCTGTGCCTACCAAGATGAAGCAGTTTGAGGACCTGGTATCTATTGCTGAGCACCTTCCCGACAAGGGCATCGTTTTCCTCGTCATACTTGATCTCCAGAGGAGATCCGTCCTCCAGACACAGAGGAAAACGCGAAGGATACAACTTGAGGCACGTTGGGCATTGCATGGACGATTGCTCTTTATCCAAAGGCTTTACCTCCAATGGCTAGCCGCACAATCCCATTAAGCCACAGGCAGCTTCTCTTCAACCCACTCATCTTGAAAAAGAGTTCCAGCAGGCGCCTGGTCCTTGCCGAAAGGTGCCACCACGTTCACCTTCCCAAGAGTTGATCGCTGACTCTAAGAAAGCTGGTGCTGAGCGACACACCGATGCAGCGCGCATCAACAATCAAAGTCGATGCGAACCTACAAAGGTCACCGCTTAAGGGAGTATCCAAGACTGTGATGCGTGGTAATCGATACCGCCGAACCATGAGTTTCGAGCTTAGCCCGCAGTCTCTGGATGTATTTGCGAATGTTTTCCGAGGTTGTCTCCGTGTCGGTCGGCCAGACACGTTTTATAATCACATCGGATGAAAATACCGTATCTGGGTTTTTCACAAAGAAAAGCAAAATCTCAAACTCTTTCGGCGTCAAAGGGATCGCTTTATCACCGGTCTTTGCGACTCTTTCCGACTCGAGGATCGTCAGATCGCCTATCTGAATTTGATCTTCAAAATATGCAGCAGGGCGACGGAGCAGCGCTTTGACTCTGGCGGCTAACTCTCTATGTTGAAACGGTTTTGTCAGGTAATCATCGGCTCCGCTCTCGAAGCCCAGCTCTTTGTCGTCGATAGTCGACTTACCCGTGAGCATCAGAACAGGAGTGGCTAGCCCACGTCTGCGATTGCGGGTGAGAACCTCGACACCCGCTCCGTCGGGAAGCTCCCAATCAAGAACGATCAGATCGTAGGACGAGACCGCCAAAAAGTTATCGGCATCAGCGCAAGTGAATACTCGGTCAACAGAATAACCGAGTTCCGCGAACCAGTCGGCAAGGATCTGATTCTGAAGGTCATCATCTTCAACAATCAATACTTTAATCATCGGTCTCTAAAATGCCCGATTCCGCATCGATTCAAACGCTGACGGCCGCCTGCAATCGCCAGCCATGTACGGCGAGCATCTGCGGACTTGCCAACCGGGACAATCATGTCGACTTCAGTTTTGATCTCGAGCCACCAATTTTTCTTGACCGAGAATTGCCTGGACCTTTTAGAAGACATGGTTCGACCTATTTGTTGATGATACTAGCGATTCACCTTCTAGTATTCAGCCGACGAGTCGTTGGAAACTCAGGCGTTCGATTCGAAAAGTAGGACTGGAGCCAATGAGCATTTTCATGACAGTGGCTTCGATGTTGCCGCCCGGCATGCCACCAGATACAGTGCTAAGCAAGGAACGAGGAATACGGATGTTCTACGTTGAAAGAGGGCAACATCTATCAATTTTAATTGACATCACATTCCCAACATCACGAATGCTTTTCAATGAGAATGCGAAATTGTTTCTATATCTGAAATGAAGTGCCGCACACCTGAGTGTGGGGTCAACATATTTGTGGGGTAGTTTGTGCAGCAATCCCCAAAGACTCGATAAGTTCGTGAAACCTGCACACGCACTTGCTTTGAACGATAGTATTGGCAATGAAGTAACATTACCTTAACTTTGCAGGAAATGCGGTTTTCATTACTTGATTACCGAATCAATATCCACTACCTTTATATAGATTTGTCATCAAACATATAACGGCGTCTTTTCCGCGGGTGTATTTTTCTGACAGCAGCATGGCCGCTGCTGTCCGGCGATTTCGTGTGCGATCGAATCTACATCCAACGAATGAATTCTTTTAACCACAAGCTTTGCCCACAAGATTCCGACACGAGGATCAATAAAGATCAATGGTCATTCCCACGCAATCGATCCCACTTCTCACACCAGTCTCTACTGAAGAGATCGCCAATCTCGATATCCATCTTCCCACTCTAAAAGTAGTCTCTTACAGCGGTCCCGGCAATACTGGGGGCGTGGCAACCAGCCTTGAGCCTATAGTCAAGCGTCT
>CAZISK010000696.1:0-4891 GCA_964541355.1 uncultured Candidatus Obscuribacterales bacterium | reverse complement strand
GGCCAGTTTGGTTCACTGCTGATACGCATCTCCAACACCTCAAGATCAATGACTACGTGACCAGACCTTTCGCGTCGCTCGCGGAGATGGATGGGTATCTGATCAGTCGTTGGAATGAGCTGATTGCGCCGACCGATCTGGTGTTTCACCTCGGTGACTTCGCCATGGGAGATCCGCGCAATTGGGCTAATCTGCGAAGGAAGCTTAACGGCTTCATCGTCCTCGTGCTCGGCAACCACGACCGCTCTGCAGCGTTTATGCGCGGGTGCGGATTTGACGATGTCGCTTGCAATGTGGTCGTAACCGTTCGGGGAGTGCGCCTCTGGCTCAATCATTACCCCGCGCGCAGACCGACCGAGAGAGGTTCGAGGCGTCCTGCCGCTCCGTCCGCATACGATATTGCTCTGTGCGGACATGTGCATGATGCCTGGCTTGTTCAGAATGGCGTGATAAACGTAGGTGTCGACCGCTGGGAGTACGGACCCGTAACGTTCGACCAAATCACCCATGTACAGGAGAGTCTCATCAACAACCCGTAAGAAGGATCCCGACCATGATTTGCAAAAAATGTGCCGGCAGCGGTCATCAACCTGATAGCAGCAGCACGAAGCGGTGCACGCACGCATCGTGTCGCTTCAAGATACCTGGGAATCACCGGGTGTGTCAGCTTCACAGCAAGAGGGAGGATAAGTGCGAGGTGTGCGGGAAGAAGTTCGGCCAGACTCGTAAGAAGGGCAAGGACGACGACGACGAGTAGTGTCCCGTAGTGGAATTGAGACGCAGAAATCCAGCGGCCCTCGGCTGGTTGAGTCGACGCAGGCGGGCGACTCAGGTGAGTGAACTCAAACAAAACGAGGCCGTAAATGTTAGACCTTAACTCGATTCCGGTTTACTCGATTGAAGCGTTCGCGTGCTTGGCGTTGGCGGTGGTCCTGATCGCGCTGAGCTGGTTGCTCGGGGGGCATCTGGGCACAAAGCTCACCGGCGGAGGACCGGGGCAGATTCGCGTCACCCAGATGCTGTTGAGCGTCTCCTGGGGGCTCTCCTTCACATGCGCAGTCTTTCTTGCTCAGCACCATCCCCTGCCGTCGTTCGGCTGCGTGTTGATGTTCTCAACCAGTCTCGGACTTTCGCTCGGGCTGGCGCTCAAGGAGTGGGACGGCAAGAATCCGCAGTTGGCTTCGAGCTCCGTGTTCACAACGACCATCCTCTGCCTCGGCTTGGTCCTGGGCAATGCGATGGCTGAGGCACTCCACGCCGGCGATAATCCGGTCTCCCTGCAAGAACGTTTCCCGTTAATTATCGCCATTGTCATGTTGGCAGTCAGCAAGATTACCGGCTTGCTGGTGCTGTGTCTATTCTACGTGACTGTCAGGGCGAGCAGCTCGCTCAACGGTGCCACGCCCGGCGCAAAACCGCGCTGAAAATCCAGCGCGTTGCACGACGCAGTGGAACTGCTTTTGCACGATGTCATCGACGCAGTCGACCGATCGAAATGACTGGTTGACTGCTGGTTTACCTGTTCAACCACAACACAGAATCGAAGGAAGGTTGGATCATGTTTGCAACAACCCAAGCGAACCTCCTTGCTCCCTTGATGGTGATCGGGGGGGCGCTCGCTCTGGCGCTGATCTCGCTGCTCGGCTGGTACGGGGGTCTCTTCCTCGGCATCCGACTGGTCAAGGTCAGCGCGGTTCCTCGGCGCGTCATCGCCCTCCTGCTCGACGTCTGTCTCCTGTTCGCTCCGCTGGCAGTTCAGGACCTGGTGGTGTTCAACAACTACTTCGCCCTGACCTCGATCGTCTTCGGCGGGTTACTCGGTGCGCACCTCGGCATCGCGCTGACCGAGCAGAAGACGTTCAACAAGCTCGCAGCTAGCGACGAGGGCAGTTACCGCTTCCTGTGCATAGCCGTCATCACAATCGTGGTGTGTGCAATCACCCAGGTCGAGGTGAACATCAGCCAGCAGGCTACGATTACCCAGCTCCTGTGTGCGATTGCCAGCGCGGCGAATCTGGCACTGATGTTGTTGACCGGGGTCTTCGTCGGCATGATAGCTAGCGGTGAGCGGCGCAAGCAGAAGGTTGTCCGGACCACGATGGGCTGACGGCGGCAGGGCGCACTGGAGAGTCGACTGTTCAGGACAGTCGGCTCTCGTGCGTGATGATGAGCCTGCAGCGAAAGTGTCTGCCGTACTGATGAAGTCGTCGCCACGGAGCGAAATCTACTGCATCAAGGCGGGTCGGCGAAAGACCGACTTGTGGCAAGACGATGTGCATGTCCGTTTTGCTCGGCTGTGTGTACAAGGCAGGGGGTGCCCGAAGTGGAGGCTCCTCTGTTGTTTCACTTCCACCAAAACACACGTGACCGAGGATCTACCATGACTCCGAATTCGTACATCCCCGCCGATGAACTTCCATTCGAGATCGTCGAACTCGACGAGGCCAAGACCATGCTGCTGAAGGTGCGGGGGCTGGTCATCGAGAAGGAGCAGAACACCCGCCGCGGCTGGTACTTCGACTACAAGGTCGTGGCCTTCCGGCTCTCGTTCTTCTGGCTGTTCCCGCTGCTCACCTTCTACACCCGCCGCCGGCTCTCCATGTCCACCATCTGGCCGGGCGAGGGGGCCTCGAGCGCGTCGATTCTGACGCCGGGCCAGCCGTCCAAGACGGATACGACCTACAAGATCTCCGCGCGCGACAAGGGCAAGGAGCCGCGGTCGGACCAGAAGCTGCACACGGTCCACACCATCGAGGAGGCGCTCCAGCTCGTCTCCGCGTGACGCAACGGACGGCGCGGGAACTCCGACCTGGATAAACCCGCTCCGATAGCGAAGCTCGCCAGCCGGGTAAGCCTGGCGAGCTTCGCTTTTCAATTCGTGTAAGCATTCACTCCAAGACGTTCAAGTCTGTCTCCTGGAGACCGTTTGCGGTAAGCAGATTCGCCAAGTGGCAGGCGCTAAGCACGTCCGCTACTAACCATTTACCAATTCGTTTTGATGCAACTATGGCACATAGTGGGTTTGTATTGATGTTCGCGCGGGCCCTGTAGTATATATTATATCAAATAGTATTCCAATTCCAGAGCAACAAGCCCCAGGAAGGAGGCGCGGTTTGGTCACCGTGCCTCCCCTCCCGGAGCTCTGGTAACGGCTTTGAACGCCGCCACCGGTGTCGCCTACACTACCCACCCAGGTTTCTCGTCGTGCATTTGGGAGCGTGCAACTCGCCCTTACTTTGCGCTTGCCTGGCTGGCTTTGAGCCCAGCCATGTTGACGGCAATGACGATCATCGCCCGAATGATCTCGGCGTAGTACGGCATGTTGAACTTGTCGACCCGGTCTTCCTTCGTGTGGTAATACGGAGTGAAGCCTTCATCGGTGAACTCTTCGCTCACGAGCACCGCCTTCCAACCCTGGTCCAAAAAGCCGGCGTGGTCACTCCGGTTTTCGACGGCGCGGTTGTGCGTGTCGAACGGCTTCAGGTTGAGTCCGTATTGCGCGACTGCCCGGAAGAACTCGACAACCAGGCTGTGGCTGCCGTTCTGGTCCACGTTGTCGTGGATGTCGACCCGGTGCTCCTTGTTGCGGCAGTAGCCGACCATGTCTTGCTGCCACATGCAGACGATGTTGTCGCCGGCTGCCTTGCACTGGTCAGCGTACTTGTAGCTGCCCCAGAGACCCTGCTCTTCGCCCGTGAAGTGGACGAAGCGGATTTCGACGTCCTCGGGGATTTCGAACCCGAGCAAAGCCTCGCAGAGCTTCAGAAGCAGGATCGTTCCGGAGCCGTCGTCGTCCGCGCCTGGGGCGAAATTCTCATCTCCCCAGGTGTTTCCCGCGGTCGAGTCGATGTGCGCACCGAAGATGAACACGCGCTTCTTCTTCGGCTCCGGGCTGACGCCGAGCACGCTGGGCGCGAGCCGACGGACGTTGGCGAAGGCGGCGGACCCCATCTTGCCCAGCCACTGCGTCGTCGTGAGCGGTTTTACGAGCTTCGCTTCCAGGTTGTAGTACGTCTTTCCACGCACCTGGTATGGCACGCGACGGAAGGACACCTTCTTCTTGAAAGCACGGTAGAACTGCTCGCACCAGGTCATCGCCTGATAGACGCCCTTACCGTAAGAGCTGCGGCTCTTGATCTGGAGATGGTTGTCGCCGACGTAGACGGCTTTTTCGCCGGAGATGCTGCTTACCAGATCCTTCAGCTCGGGTTCGTTGATGCAGGCGAGCAGCTTCTCGACGAACGGATCCCTGGGCGGAAGGTTTTCGAGGTCGATAGGGGGACGGGGGTCGCGAGCGGTGCGCCGCTGTTCGTCCTTGTTGTACTTACAGCCGCCGGAGTGCTCCTTGCCCTTGTGACAGGGATCGAACTCGTGCTCAGAGGCGGGTTGGCGGGACAGATACCTGGACACGATGCGATACGCGATTACCAGGGCAAAAGCAGCTAATCCGACAAGGATTAACGTTTCAAAGTTGAACATCGGCTGTCTCCTTTCATTGGACAGCTCTGCTCTCGTAAGTTCTCCAGTTAGCGCTAGCCCGTTGCATAGGCGCGCCGACTGCAGAGCGACAAAGTCCGCTCCTCAGAAGCTGTGACGAGTAGTCAGAGAATTAGGTTAAGTTGGGTGGTTGAAGCAGCTCTTTGAAAATTCAGCTCAAAGATATAAAACGAGATATCCAAATGTAGCTATAGAAGGTTCTCAAGGCAATTGAGGAACGATTACCTAAAATTCATGATAAAAGCCCCTAGCGCACCTGCTTAAGGCTACACAAGCGCACCAATCAGGCCTATTGTCTCTGCAATAGGTGGCCCAATTCGCGCTGCTTGATTTGGTTAATCGCCAGCACGACGGACCCGGCCACCACACACGCCAGCCAACCGACGTAGCCGTG
>CAZISK010000695.1:0-4892 GCA_964541355.1 uncultured Candidatus Obscuribacterales bacterium | reverse complement strand
CAGACTGCTGTTCGGTCGCAGCGTGGGAAGCCCAGCCTCCGATCGATGGCGGTTGATCATGTTGAAGAGATGACTCTCCAATTCCCCGACCGGTGGCAGCGCCACCGTCTGCTCTCGCGTTCCCTTGCCACTGGGCGCTGACGATGAGGTCCCCGATATGCTGTGGTAGCGGGAGGATGACTTCAACATTTTGAAATTGCCGACCTGGTCGCGCAGTGCCAAAATCAACTTCGACACTTCCTTGTTGACTTCATCTTCAGAGGCGCCATTTTGGATCTGGATGTCAATCTGCTTTAGCGCTTCCTCGTATGGCTTAGTTCCGAATCCAGCTTTTCTTGCCTTGCTGAGATAGACCGAGATCTCCTTGCGTTTCTCCAGGCAGGGGCCAGGTGAAAGTGCGTCTTCTGCCTGTGCGAAAGACAGACTCGAGAGCAAGCTGGCTACAATCAGGGTACGGGCTGAAAATAATGTCATCGCCTATATCGTAACAGACTGCGGTTTGTCCCAGAGTACGGGCTAATTTGAGTAGTAGTTTTCCCATCGACAGCGAGCCGCTGTCAGCGTACTGTTAGGGACGTGGTTGAGCAGACCTTAACGGCGTTAGACGGAAGGCGATAGTGCGCTCACTGGACGGTTTAAGCGAAAGGACCTTGAAGGATACCTCCGGCGATAAGGCGGCTGGACAAGCTCTTGTGAAAGAGTCGCTGAAGATCAGCTCGGAAGACCAGCAGAATCGTGTCGATACTAAGGCTGAGGCTCAACAAAATCGTTCCACTAAACAGAATGACCAGCTTTTGCAGCGCGCAAAGGAAGAGACCCGCTCGACCGACTTGCGTAATCAGCAACAGCGAAACACCGAAGCTCGAAACCAACAAGAACAGAGCCGCAGAGTGACTGAGGTTCGAAATCAACAGCGATCCACCGAAGTTCGAACCCAACAGGAACAGAGCCTAAGAGCAACCGAGATTCGAACTCAACAAGAGCAGCGCCAGAGCGAGGTTCGTAATCAGCAAGAACAGAGCCGCAGGGCAACCGAAATTCGAACTCAACAGCAGGAACAGAGAGCAGCCGAGATTCGTACTCAAGAGCAACGTCGAGCGACCGAGACGAAGAGTCAACAAGCGCCGGGTTTACTATCAGATTTTGGTGGCAATTGGCAGAAGGACGATGCCGGCAACTTTGTCACAAGATCCACAGACGGAAAGCTGCTCACACGTAATGCTGATGGAAAGCTGGTTGACTACACGTCGCATTTGAATCAGAAGCACATGGCCAGTCAAGATCAGATGGCCTTCGCCTCGATTCTGTTTTGTAACCCGCTCATGCTTCTTGGTATGGGAGCGACCTTGGCGGTGATAGATCAAGCTCACGGTGCGAAAACTCAGAAGATGAGCGACAACTTGCATCAGAAATTTGATGGGAAACAAGCCAATACCAGAGCTGCTCAGAATAGTTATTCAAGCGAGATATCGCGCAAAGCGATGTTGATTGCCCAGTACACTCGTCCGCTAGACGGCAGAGAGTTGATTACGCAGCCAGGAGCAAAGAGTATTCAGGATGCTGCTCAGCAGGAAGAATCACGTCGTAGAGAGATAAAGCGCAAGAAGACCGAAGAGGTCTCCAATCGCGCGCCTATCAAACTATCCATGCCTGCCGATAAGTACGCACTAAACGCTAAGAAGCTGATCAAGACAAAGCGTCTGCTTGAGGAGCATATTGAGAAAGTCCGAGGACAAGCCAGTCTGGAGGAGATGTCTCGTTTGTATGCTCAGGTCGAGGTTCTCGATAAAGCTCTTAAGAGAATGGCTAATTTCTAGTCACATTTGATATCACAAGACCTAACATCAAGAGTTTATATTCAGCCAATAAACCCTTGAACAGAAGGTTTTAGGACGATTCTGATCGCTAACTAAGTTACCTCTTGTCAAAAGATTTGAATCGCGCGAAACAAGTCATGTATTTATTGAGTCGACTTTGGTTTTCTCCTCACGATTCGTTCACTCTCAATAACAACAGAGCTTTGAATCTCGCTACTCCGCGCTGACTAATAGTCAGCTGGGCGTTTCCGTTCGCTGTGAGGACGATCGGAAACCGTCAGAGGAGTGGGATTTTCGAGGCTCGCTCGTATGAAAGGAACTTTATGCTCGCAAAGAACTCCATGGTGGCTGCCTTCGCGGTCGCTATCTTCGGTGTCGCGACCTTCGTCTTGCAGGCGACGGTCCGCGCGGATGACGTGCCGTATGGCTACTCGGTCATCGACGAGAAGCCGCAGAAGGGCGAGAAGAGTCGCACGAAAACCCTGAACACAAAGAAGGAACTCGTCGGCCGCAAGATCCAGAAGGAGGACGACAGCTGGGAGCTCCACAGCTACGACAACAAGGGCAAGCTCACGCAGAAGTTCGTCTACGAAAAGAACGGCAAGCGGCACGCCGAGTACTACTACTACCCCGACGGCAAGCTCAAGCGCGAGGTGATTGACGATGTCCTCAGGTTCGAGCGTCGCAAGCTTGCCGATGGCACCTTCGAGGCGATCCGCTACAAGCCGGACGGCAAGAGCCCGCAGATGCGGCGACGTGTCGGGGCGAATCCGGAAGTGGATTTCGAGCTGACGCACTATCGCATCGGCAAGAGCAACAAGGTCTGGTTCACCGCCGTCGTCAAGGGTGTCTCCGGCCAGTTCGAGCACCAGTACTTCGCCGAGGACGGCAGCCACCTTCGTCGCGTTCTGGGCGACAAGGAGATGGTGGTCACCGTCTACGACCCGAAAGGCGATTTCAAGCTGGAGCAGGTCTGGACCAAGAAGGACGACGGCTCGTACAACATCAAGTCGGCGTCGGTGAAGCACAACACCACGTTCCGACGGTACACGGTGGACGACAAGGGCGCGGTTACCATAGTCGAGGACTTCGACTCTGACGGCGTCACGGTCAAGTACTCCTGGAAGCCGGACCAGGTTGATAAGCCCAACGCGTCGATCTTCGGCGAGCAGTTCGAAGACGACGACCCGACCATTCCCGAGAAGGAGTAACGGGTCATGCGCGACTGGGGGCGAGCCTCAGCCGCAAACCGGACCTCGGCAACTGAGGACCTGGGTATTATTCAACCCGAAGGGCGCGCCTGGAGCAGGCCGCCTTGATCAGCTCAACCAGTGGAGAACAACTTGAGCGACTTGAAACCCAAACGCGGACTCGGTTGCCGACTTTCGAGCGTGTGGCAGATTGCCAAGCACACCTGGAACGACGTAATCGAGAACGAGCTTTTGACGAGGGCTAACGGTATCGCCTTCACGGCGATGATGGCTGCCGTGCCATTCCTGGCCCTCGTTATCACTATCGCAGCATTGGTTCTTCCCGCCGCCGGCGTCGAGGGACGAGATCTACTTCGCACACTCGAGACGCTTTTGGGAACGGTGTTCCCGGAGGATGCTCACCGCGTGATCGAAGAACAGATTTCCAGGCTGCAGACAAATCAGCCGATCGCCGTGATGTCCATCAGCTTGTGCATCACGCTCTGGCTGGCATCCGGACTGTTCGCGAGCGTGATCGACGGACTCAACCGTATCTACGGCATCAGGGACACGCGTCCATGGTGGAAGTTCCGTTTTACGGCGATATGGATGACCATCGTCCAGTCGGTCATTCTGCTCGCCGCCGTAGCCTCGATCTTCGCATTCCCGCTCATCGTCAATTGGCTGGGAGTGAACATCATGTCGCCCTGGATGGCGACAGCCGCGACCTGGTTCATCATCTTCTTGATGGTGCTAGCCTCGTTTGCGCTCATGTTTGCGGCTGGTCCCGATGTGAAGCAAGCACACCGGTGGGTTACCCCTGGTAGCGCATTCGGTGCCCTGATCTTCCTGGCGACCACGTATGGCTTCCGGCTCTATGTACAGAACATCGCGCACTATGACGTCACCTACGGCTCTCTCGGTGGCGTGATGATGCTGATGTTCTGGCTCTACATCTCCAGCCTGGTGCTGCTTGTCGCCGGACAGGTGAACAAAGTGTGTTACAAGGCAAGGGAGTGGACCACCTGCGAGATGGAGGCGCTGGGCGAGCTCGAGGTCCGAGAATCTGAGGTGACCGTCAACCTCAACGACGACAGCGGCATCATCAAGCTGCCGGCGGCTGCTGCCGTCGATGCGCAACCGGACGAGGTGGCGGTGGAGGAGAAGGTGCGCACGGTTACTCGCAAGCGCTGGCATTACTGTCCGCAATGCTCGGGCAGGCTCCACATCAAAGAGGCGGAACCGGACTACCATGTGCTGGCGTGCGCCAGCCCCACCTGCAACTTCGTCGACTGGAACAATCCGATTCCGGTCGTCGCCGCGCTGATCGTCAAGGATGAGAAGGTAGTTTTGGTCAAGCGCAAGGTCGCGCCGTTCGTCGGTCGTTGGTGTCTGCCGCGGGGATACGTGAAAACCAACGAGAACCCCAAAGCAGCAGTCGTGCGCGAGGTGCGGACGGAGACGGGCTTGCTCGTTCTTCTGAAGCGCATGCTCAACGCATGCAATCCCAGCCCGAGGAATCTGCCGCTCAACCAACTGACGATGTTCTATCTTGCCACCGTCCTCGATGGCCAGATGGCCGCCGGTGATGATGCGGATGAGGTCGGGCTGTTCTCTCCTGATGCACTGCCGGACATCTGCTTCGGCACGGACACGCGCATCATCGAGGATTGGTTTGCTGGAGTGCACGGGCAACTGGAAGCTCCGGTCAACTACCGACTGCCGCGTTCAGGCATCGCGAGTGATACCAAGTAACTGTTTGAGAGCACAGTTCTGGTGTCACAGTCCACGCAGTCATTGAGCCGAAAGGCCAATGCTGCGTGGTTTTCTAGTAAAAGTTCACTATACGGCTTAGTTGCTAAGAGGGTCTTTTTAGAGATCGTCA
>CAZISK010000694.1:0-4893 GCA_964541355.1 uncultured Candidatus Obscuribacterales bacterium | reverse complement strand
TTCTCGAGCTGACTGATCGCTCCTCTAAGCGATCGGTTTTTCTTCGTCTCTTGAAGGGTGAGGAGCCGAACTGGAATCCTCGACCTGGTGCCTGTGTCGTCTATTGAATAAACGCTGACGTGCTGAAACACCTTTTCGGCAGCGATCGCTTGATTGAAGTGGGCGAATAGCTCAGGCGTGTCGCTCTCAATTTCCGAAAAAGAGAACGGGTAATGATGCTCTAGTTCGAGCTCTTGGGAATCGAACTGCCAGCTTACTGTCTTGGAAAGGCGGGCACCGGTGACCTTGCTGCTTGTTGTCTGTGGAACAGAAACCTGATAACGGGTCGACAATGGAAATCGATGATTGGAAGGCTCGAAGGCGATTGTTCGTGTGTCCAGCCAGCGCCACCTGCCTGTGGGCTGCGGCACAAGTTTAACCGGTTGCAGCTGTGACGCCTGGTTGACGGAAGCGAGCGGCACCATCTGCTGAGAGAACTGCACGACCAACTGTGTGGTGTCCTCTGTGATCTGCCCTGAAGGAGACCATCGCACTACGGACAATGGTGTTGCCTTTACCGGCGGTGGCGGTTTGAACATTGCCAGTGCTGAGCCGGGGAATGTCAGTTTTGAAATCTTACCTGCGGGAGGCCTGGGTGCCGCATCGATGGGCACTTGAGCAGGAATTACATTGTCTCGGAGTGGTTGCAGTTTTGCCAGCATCGATTGTAGCTCATCGGATGAAAGAGCACGAACGATCTTTGCGGCTTGTCCTTGCGAGCTGACAAGCTGCACCGCACGTGGTGCAGAGCCAAGCTTGACATTGATCGAAGAATCTGTCGGCTCACTCGATGGCGAATACCATCCTATTGAAGTTATCGGAGTTGAGGTCATCTCGGCAGTTGCTGAAATGAGAGCACTCGGACTTCCGGATTTGACAGGAGCAGGTTGACCCTGTCTTGTTACCGGTCGGGCAGAAGGTGGATGTGTCTTGACTTTCGATACGCGAAGCAGTTCACGGCTCAGGCAAGGCAGCGCCACTAACACCGATAGAAATAATAGAGGCAAGACTAGTTGCTTCGATTTTCGCAGACGCATTTTCTACGTTCCCGTTTTCTCAAAGCGTAGACTCAAGTAGTCTACGGACGATACCGTGTTTTCCCTATATTTTGCGCATGCGGATATAGTTGTACATCTACTAGGCAGGTAGCGGATCTACGCTACTCTCGACGACTAGTCTAGCGACAATCCTTATAGTAATTTCCGACCTGTTGAACAAAGACGACCGTCCTGTGCTTGGGTCTAATTGTTCGCTCATATTGAACTTCTTCGAGATTTTGTTCGAAGCGGCGTGATTATCGGCAGGCAACTTCACGCGCGTCAAGCGCATCCTCGTTGGCTGGATCTAGCTTCAGGGCGCTGGTGGCGTCTTTGGCAGCCTGGCTCTTGTCTCCCACGGTAACGTGGACCCAGGCGCGCTTGCAAAACGCGTCGGATGTTGGGTGAATTACGATAGCGCGAGTTAGATCTCTGAGCGCTTTTTTGTAGTCGCCCAGATTGCTGTATGCCCAGCCACGCTCCTTGTAGGCTTCAGAGTCCTGTCTGTTTTGTGCAATTATAGTGTCCAGGCTGGAGATGTATTTTTCAATCTCTCGATTGTTGTCCTCTGCCCGTCGATCGTTGGTCGAAAACAGTTGTTGCCTCGGCGCCGGTGGTGGTATCACTGCAAGCTGCTCTGCAAATTCATTGGTGTTCTCTGCCTTGCTATTATAATGAATGTCCCAGGCTATCCCTGAGGTGAACAGAACAGCCGATGAGACGATCGAAAGCTTCCAAAGGCTGGGTGCAATGTAGTAGGTCGCTCTGATAAATAGCTTGCGCCCATAGTAAGAAAGTATTGCAACACCGACAAAGACGATAGAGAGAATAATGAGGGTCATTGGTATCATCGTTTTCAGACGAGGGCGATACTTCTAATTCCATGGGGAGTATCTGAAATATAACCCGAGAATGGAATCGTGTGCGATCACTGTTTCTTGCGTTTCCGTATCTTAGTCGTTCTGTCCTCAGCTCGCGATCAATGCGGAAGAGGTCAACTTCAACGATTACAAGAACATGGGTGCGAAGCTAGATCATCTTTGGTTAAACGAACCCACTAAAGAAGTTCGAGCCGGTGGACCATAGCACGAGATCGACGATCTTGGTCATGGGGAGAGAGTCTGGAGGGCCCCTATCAAACACGTACGCGGAAAGCAAGCCGATAAAACAAGCTCCTGCCATGTAAGTAGCGAGTTTCAGCGGATCTTGGAAATCATGTATGCGATCTCCCATTGCTCGGTCTCAATGTTGGAAGGGCTGGTATAAATCGTATAGAATTCGGTCCGACCGTCAGTGCGAGGCAATAGCACGCTCAGCCCCGCCATTGTTATCGGCATCGTTGCTGGTTGTTCATACGAAAAGTGACATGCCAGGGCGGACGGGTAGTACTTGTTCCACGACTGCACCGAGACTACCTCTAGATGCGGGAATTGTTTGCTTCTCGCTGCTGCGCTTACCACAGTCTTCAGCAACTCTGCAACTCCTCTTGGATCGGAAGGCATAGTGCCTGCGTGCAGTAATGTTCTTCCAGTAGCACTGTCTCTTCTTAACACGATTGAATCGGAATTGCTATTCGGAAGTCGCTGCCAGTTCTGACTCACGAAAATATCATGGGAAAGAACTTCTGTCGATGCGAACTTTCTGATTGGTAAATCAAAGCGTTTGATTGCAACCGGAATTAGTACCAATTCAAGCACCAAAGCGAATACTAGTACGAAACGCGGAGTTAGTAGAACTCGCTCAGACTCTCGATTATCGTTGGAATCGCCAGGGCCTCGATCTATACACATCAGAGCATATGAGAGAAGAGCTACGAAGACACCTCCGGCCATTGCAATCATTATATAGATCAGGCCGCTTGCGCGAAAAAACAGCTCCCCGTCACTGTATCCGAATGATATCAGGGAATGGGCGACAATAGCAAATATTGGTGCTACCAACAAGACCTTTGTTCGCTTCAATTGATCGGTTAGTTTGGCTAAACCGATTATTAATGCTGGGATCCAATATGACAATAGCGATTGGACAACATTGCAGTTGAACATAAGCTCCTGTGAAAGCGGCGCTGTAAGCGCTCTTAGCTCTATCGGCAAAGGGAGTTCCACGAATGTTTTTGAAAATGCTGCAATCCCGCTTGCAAATGACATCACGAGGCACAATGCCGTCTTCGCACTGTTTGTGGTGGCACCCTGCTTTCTCGATGTTACAACTGCCAAACCAGTCAGCATCAGGACATATGCAATTGAACGAATGACAAACCAGTTAAAAGGTATATGCAAGTCATAGTTAACAGAACCTGTGGATCTTAGCTGGTCTATCTGTGTCTGAACAACGCTTCCTAGCGCTGTGAAAGACCAACCAGCACCAGCAAGTTTTTCCCCTACATTGAAAACAAGAGCGATTAGAGCACCTGAGCAGAACATCATAAGGAGAGTCGAGGTCTTGGCAGGAACATCCTTCACCTTTCGCGAAGTCCACACCAACAGATAATACGGTAGCCCTACATCAATTACACCGCGAAACATGACGAGGAAAAGCTCGTTCATAAGCTTGAAATCTCTACAAGCAGCGCGTGCAAAAATTTCAACCATCGCCAGTGTCACGATGCCACCATAGACTGCTAACCTGCCCGCCGATGGCCACCTCGGGGAAGAGCGTGTGCTCAGATTCAGCCCCACTGTCTGCATGAGCCACAATAGCCAGACAGCGAAAAGAAATAGAGCGGTGACAGAGTGAGTCGGACTGCGAGTAAATGACGACAGTTGAAAAACATATTCCGAGATTAAGAGCGCCGCAAAGCACGAAAGAAAAAGCAACCTGATTAGCGCTGCCGAAGTCAATCGCCGCTGGATAGCGAGAACAATTACGATAATGAGATCTACAAGAAGCACCCAAGAGAACCAGTGAACAGTCAAGGTATTGAAGGCATTGCTCCAGATGTATGGTTTGCTTATCTCGTACAATGGCAGGAAACCGTTGAACAAAGTCTCGTATAGAATTCCTGTCGATTGGGAAAAAAGGTAACAAGCCTTTTCGCTGATTGCCACTAAGAGGCTGACTAATAGCAAGAGTTCTAGAAGAGGTTTCACAACTACCGGCGGTAGCATACCTTCAGTAGCGCTTGCGACGACTTTGCTACTGCCCATAAGCTTGTGGAGAATTCCTACTCCAATGAAATACCAGACTGGCCAGAGATAGTTGGTTGTGAGACTGACGCTAGAGATCAGCATTCCTGCTAACTGATCCAGGCTACCGCGATCTGTTGCGGCGAATATGAACACGCTCAATAGAAAAGCGATTATCCAGAGTGTCGCTCTCATATCCATTGAGGCACCACGCAGGAGGACAGGTCTCTCTGGGCGTGCTGGCAATCTTGCCCACCATAATGCTGATAATCCCAAACCTGCTCCAATCAAAGCACCGCCTCCGATACCGAGGACCGGCCCTGGCAGCGGTAAGTGATCCTGGAGAAATGGTTTTATAGGTGTTAATAGTGTCAGTTGAATACCGGCGGCAATTCCTACGATGAGCGAATTTATGATTGCAGCTACCGGATTTGATTTTTCGTTTCGTGCCGAGTTTCTTTCGCAAAAGCAAAGTGCCAGCAGCACGGCAGAAGCGAGAACGGCATTGAATGCACTTCTAGGCAGCAGGATCACGCAGGTCGTCAAAAAGTATGAAGCGGCCACACCGCAGACAGAAAATGCGATTCGGTTGCACATAGCTGTCCCGACCAACAGAGAGGCCCAGGCACAGGACAACGCCAGGACAGAAAAGACAACCGTCCACGCAGGTGCGATGCCTGTAAATCCTGAGA